>CBIHQO010000618.1:0-4631 GCA_966211735.1 uncultured Schlesneria sp. | reverse complement strand
CAGCGTCGTCATCCATGCGGAAGTTACCGCTGTTCACGTCAATCGCCACCAGCGCTTCGGTCTGATCGATGACGATCGATCCCCCACCCTTCAGCGGAACGTGGCGACTTTGGATCCGCGTGATCTCCTGCTCGATGTCGTGTTGATGAAAGATCGGCTCCCGACCGTCATACAACTTCACCGAATCGACGTGTTTCGGCAGCACGATACTCATGAACTCGCGTGCGCGCTCGAACGCGCGCTGTTCATCAATCCAGATCGCGTCGATTTCGGCACTATAAATGTCCCGAATCGTCCGAATGATCATGTCGCTTTCTTCGTAGATGTCGACCGGGGCCGGAAACTTTTTGATCCGCCCGACGATCACCGTCCACAAGCGCAACAGATAATTCAGGTCGCGTTGCAAATCCGCCTGCGATCGATCGACACCCGCCGTCCGGATAATGAAACCCAGGCCTTCGGGAGGATTCAAATCGCGCAGAATTCGCTTCAATCGCCGACGCGCGTCTTCATCAGCAATCTTCCGGCTGACACCGACTCTCTGCAGACCAGGCATCAACACGAGATAGCGTCCCGGGATGCTGATGTACGTCGACAGAGTCGGCCCCTTCGAGCCGATGCCGCCCTTGATCACTTGCACCAGGACTTCACTGCCGCGAGTGAAAATTTCCTGAATTGGTGGCTTGCCACGAGCACTTCGTTCATTGAAGCGGCCACGTGCTTTCTCGCGACGACGTGGATCGCCGGCGTCGTCTCCTTCGCCGCTATCCTCCTCGTCTTCCTCGTCCAGATCCTCTTCACCGTTGACCAGGTGTTTGTAGTACTGGAACTCAACATCGCTGACGTGCAGGAACCCGTTGCGCCCGACACCGAAGTCGACGAAGGCCGCCTGGATACTTGGTTCGATGTTGACGACTCGACCCTTGTAGATGTTCCCTACATAGTTTTCGAGACTGTTACGTTCGACATACAGTTCCTCCAGCACGCCATCTTCCACGATGGCAATCCGACTTTCCTCGGGCTGGAGGACGTTGATCAGCATTTCCTTCTTCATCGCTCACCCTTGTCTGCGGGCGAGTGCGAGAATTGCCGGACGATCGCAACGAATCTGTCACACAAATAGACGGCCGCAATGGCTGACCATTCGATAGCAGGGAACATAATTTCACGGCAATTTCCGCGAAGTCCCTGAGCTGGACAAATGCGATGCAAACAGACAACGACTGGTCGATGTGACAGACGGGTCGAGAAGAAATGGCATCCCCTCGAAACACGCGTAAACAGAAATCTGCACCAACAAGCGGGGCTGTCCTTGTGTCAGTCTCCAAAGCCAACGGCACCGACGACGAAGTTGTCTGTAGATGCTGTCTCGTACTTGGGCGACAAGGGATCTGAGATGGCCCTGACTGGGGGTCCGCATCGGAGCGCAATAAAGCATCCACCCCGAAAACATGCGAGCGACGCTGCGCGTCAACGGACCCAAGAGGCTTGTTCGGCGGATCTGCTTGCGGCGCACGATGCTCCCCGGAGATGGCCGGAATCCGCGCCACTCGGGACAAACATCGGGATCGGACAAAGTTCACAGGGAACTCAACTTGTCCGACATCGCCTGGCACACAGAATCGCACTCTACCTAAACCCATTGATTTGTTTCATCATGATCGCGATGGGATACAACCACACCGCCCCGGATGAGGCTCCGGAATCGTCTGATCCCAACACCGCCACGGCAGTGAAGTGATCAGGCTGCCATCCAGCAAAACGTCTCTGCCATCCGCGTCGGCGCAGCTGCTTTCAATCCAACTGCATCGACTCAGGACAGAGTTTTTTCAACTCTCCCCACAGATAATTCTCAACGTCACGCGCGACTTCCAGACTGCTCGCCCGCTCCGCAATACTGACCGCGCGCTCGATCGTCAGATTACGAATGACTTCTTTCAATTCGGGGATCGCATGCGGCGTCACGCTGATCTGCCGAATGCCCAAACCCACCAACAGCGGGATGAACATTGGATCAGAACTCATTTGCCCGCAAACCGATACCGGAATGTTGTTGTTCTTTCCGGCTTCAACAACCATGCGGATCAGCCGGATAATGGAGGGATCGCCGGAGCGATACAACCCTGCCACCGCCTGATCAGCCCTGTCGACCGCCAAAGTGTACTGAATCAGATCGTTCGTCCCAAGCGAGAAAAAGTCGACTTCACGCGCAAACTCTTCCGCCATCACGGCCGCCGCTGGAACTTCGACCATCATTCCCACCGGAATATCGCCTCGGTAAGGAACCCCCTGCTCCTCCAAATCCTCCGCCACGTCACAGAGAACCATCCGAGCCTGACGAAACTCCAGTAGCGTCGAAATCATCGGAAACATGATCCGCAGATCGCCCAAGACGGCGGCCCGCAACACCGCGCGCACCTGAGTCTTAAAAAGCTCTAAGTGCTTTAGACTTAGTCGGATGCTGCGAATACTGAGTGCCGGATTCACGCTGTCCGGATACGCAGCGCGCAAGGGTCCTGGCATCTTGTCGGAACCCAAGTCCAGCGTGCGAATCACGACCGGTTCGTCCGGAAATGCCTTCAAGACCTGACAATAAGCTCGATAGTGATCGTCTTCCGTCGGCTCGCGATTCGATTCGAGGTACAGGAATTCGGTCCGATACAGACCAATCCCGCTGGCTCCCTTATCACGAGACGGCTCAGCTTCGGTGGGGAACTCGATGTTTCCCATCAACTTGATGGGGACGCCATCTTTTGTTTCGCAGGCGAGAGTACGCAAGGACTGCAGCCGACGTTCGTGACTGCGAAATCTCGCTTCGGAATCGCGATATTTGACCAGCGTATCCGGATCGGGATCGATGATCACCACACCATGGCTGCCATCGATAATGATCGTTTCGGATCCAGAAACGTCATCTAAGAACTTACCGATCCCAACGACTGCTGGCAGTTCGAGCGCCCCAGCCAGAATCGCGGTGTGACTGGTATGCCCTCCCACTTCAGTTGCAAAACCCAGGACAAATTTTCGATCGAGATTTGCTGTTTCGCTTGGCGTGAGATTATTCGCCAGCACCAGCACCGGCGCCGTCAGATTCGACAGCTCTTCGCGGCGCTCATCCAGTAGATTTCGGACGAGACGCTTTTCAAGGTCGACGATGTCGATCGATCGTTCGGCCAGATACTGACCACCCAGATCTCGCATTCGCTTTGCATAGAGGCGCAAAACCTGGCTGGCAGCAAATTCAGGAGAATTCTGCTGCCGGATTCGACTCTCGATCTGCTCAATCAATTGAGGATCGCGGGCCAGCAGCAGATGCGCGGAAAAAATCGCGGCGTACTGATCACCAAGTCGCTCCCGAGCCAATTGCTCGTTCAGCAGGATTTCCTGGCAAGTCGCTTCGAGAGCCGCCCGGAACCTCGTCAGTTCCACTTCCACAACATTGACCGATATCAACTGCTGCGGGATGCGGTAACTTTCAGCACCGAAAACCATCGCCGGCCCGATGGCCACACCTGGAGAGACGGCGATTCCGCGTTTGATCAGCATGCGGCAATGTTCGCAATCGTGACAGTATGATTAGAACGAGGAAACCGATGGAACACGAAAAAGCAGAGGAATGCTTGCCAAAAGCCATTCGAAGCTGCTGCTTCAGGAATGATCAAACCCTTCGAATTCCGAGCCGATCAAGGTGACCAGTTGTTCGACCGCTTCATTGGCATCGTCACCGGTCGCATCGATTTCGAGTTCCATTCCTGGTTCGGCACCCAAGGTCAGCAAGTGCAGCAGGCTTTTTGCATCGACGCGATTGGAGCCACGTGTCACGAACACCTGGCTACGGAACGATTGCGCTTTTCGCGCAATCAGCTCCAAGGGTCGCATATGCAAACCCTTGGAGTTGCGAACCGTTACCATCGCTCGTTGAATACTCGCCGCCACCATGTCACACCAATCGCGGAAAATTGCCTACCCGCTAACCAAACTAGATTTCGTTGTTGTCCGCTTCTTTCAACAGATCCCATACCGACGCACTCGTCTTGGACTGGCGCAGGAACTTGCAGAAATTGTCATTTCGCAGATGGCGCGAAATATTTTCCAGCCCACGCAGGTGATCGCCGGGGCGGTCGGGAGGCGAAACCAGCAGGAACATGATGTAGACCGGTTCGCCATCCAAGCTGTCGAAATCGACTCCATCCGAGGAAAGAGCGATGGCTGCAATCAGCTTGTCGACGGAGGGGTGCTTGGTATGAGGAACCGCGACACCGCGACCGATCCCGGTGGAGCCCAATTCTTCTCGCTTCAGGATAGCGGCGACGATCCCCGGTTCATCGGCTGCATTAATGCTGCCAGCTTCCCGCAGACCAGCCACCATCGCTCGAATGGCATCCTCCTTAGATCCGACCTTAAGGTCGGGAATAATGGATGCCGATACAACGAAGTCGCACAACTTCATAAAGAACCTCTCTTTGCTCGCGCCAGTTCATGGGAGGGACGCGGCCCCTGATTTCTAGATTAAACCCAGTTCTCAGATCTTTGCACTAACCTGGGCGAACTATTCGTCGCCTTCCTTTAATGGCAAATCGCTAATTCTCGGGGCGCCCTTGTGATCCTGTATCTTTTCCTTGTACTTGCGC
>CBIHQO010000617.1:0-4636 GCA_966211735.1 uncultured Schlesneria sp. | reverse complement strand
GACTCAAAGGCACGCCCCGACCTGAGTACCGATCAAATCGCGTCATTGGTCAAATTCGTTGCTGATCTCCCAGCACCGAGACAAGTGATGCCGAATGACGCGACGCAGCGTGCGATCGTGACGAAGGGTGAGAACCTCTTTGTCAGCATTGGCTGCACCAATTGCCATGTCCGCGATGTGGGGAACATCAAGAATGTCTACGGCGACTATCGACTGCACCAGGTAGAACAGACGCTCAGCGAGTCGGATTCGTATTACCTTCAGAATTTCAAATTGGAAATCCAACCCCCACCTTACTATCCACAACTGGACGAATGGAAAACGGCGTCGTTATGGGGGGTCGCGGATACCGCGCCGTATTGGCACGACGGATCTGTTAAAACGTTAGAAGGGGCCATACTGCGGCACGCGCGCGAAGCTCAACCCGTGATTGACTCGTATCGTCGTCTGGTTCGCGACGATCAGCAAAGCGTGATAGCCTTCTTGAAAACGCTTCGCGGTCCGGAGCCGAAAGGATCCCCCGACGCCACCGTGGCCCTATCGACTAGCAAGTGACCATGTTCACGAAGGCCTAACATGAATCAAGTTCGGTCAGCGATTGTATTCGCGAACGTCATGCTCGGGCTACTGCTGTTCTCCTGTGTGGCTCAGGTCGACGCCGCTCCAGTCGTGTTGTCGATTTCTCCCGATGCGGCCAGGCCGGGAGATGTGCTTCAAGTGGACGGGAGCGGATTGAAGGGGACGCGGGAAGTCCTGTTCGTCTCAGGGACTGCGATCAAGCCAGCCAAGTTCAAAGTCGTAAAAGACGAACAACTGGAAGTGATATTTCCCGAGTATTATCGTGGAGCCGGATCGGCTTCGATCATTGTCGTCGGGACAGGTAGCGTCACGGTCGCTATGTCGGACAAGATGAAAACGATCGACGCCAATTCGAAACATGACGCCTCGGCCCCGTTTCTGAACGTTGTCAAAGACGGGATCGTCGATCAGGTACATGGCATAACGGTCGTGAGCGAAGGCGGGATCGTGGCCAAATCACACGCCTCGCCCGTCTGCTTTGTCAAACGGACGGGTCGGCTTGCCGAGTTCCACGGTTCGATGATTTTCCACGAGCCGGGTGCGATCCTCGGTAACGAGTTCAAGTCGATGCGAACGCCCCCACAACTGATCCCGGTTCAACAAATCACCATCAGCCCAAACGTGGAGCCAGTGGTGATCAAATCCCCTGAAAAACCGCAACCGTTCGCCAAACGCCCACCGATCTTGATGTCGATCACTCCATCAACGGCAAAGCCAGGCGACGTGGTGGTCTTTCAAGGACGGGATTTCGGCCCCGTCAGCAACATCTATTTTGTCGATACCACTCATGGGCTGATCGAAGCCGGTTTTAAGGCAACTAGTGAAAGCGTACTTCGAGTCGAGATTCCGCAAGGCGCCATGCGCAGACAATTGCTCGTCGTCGTGAACCCCGCCGGAGCCGCTGTGAACATCAGCGAGAACCCGACACCAACACCGCCGACCTTGGATCGCCAAGAAGCTCAGCGTGAGCTGACGAACAGCTCGTTATTCCTGTTAGATTATGTACGGACCGGACAGGTCAGAGGTACCGGGGGCGGAAGCCGGATCGTTGTGATCGACAAGGGTGCTACGATGACCAGCGCGGGCGGCAGTTGTGTCTTCCTGGTCCGAAACGGTGGCCGACTGAGTACGAAAATGGGCGGTGGCTGTATCGTATTCCATGAATCAGACGCGACAGTTCCGTTCGCCGCGGGTAAAGAATCTCTACCTGCGGGACTAAGAGTCATCGACGTTGGTAAGATCAACTTCAGCCATCATCAACTGAATCTCGATGTCGTCCCACGCTATTAACGCGACGGTGCGGCCTGCGCCAGAATCCTTCCCCAGCAGACAGGCACTTCTCGTCTTGGAACCAAACGTCTGAAGACCCTCGGTTCATGAAGGAGTCACTGGATCGCTTGGTCAGGAATTGATTCGGCTGCTGCTCGATCCGCGAGAATGGTTGCGACGTCGCGTTGAACCTGACCAGCAGGTATCGATGTATCGCCATTGCACAAGCGAGTCAGCATTGCCGCTTTGTCATGGCCCGTCACCAGCCACAGAATCTTTCGTGACCGATTGATGATGGGGTATGTGAGAGACATGCGTTCACGCCCCTGGTAGATGTCAGTCAATCCCACATCAGCATCGTTGACATTCAGGACTGGATCTCCCGGAACCAAAGAAGCCGTATGGCCGTCTGGTCCAAGACCGAGATGGACCAGATCGAGGACGGGTGGTGACCCGGCAATCTTGTTGAGAATGTCGCTGTATCGACGTGCAGCGGCTTTGAGATCGACAGCAGTCACCTCCATCGAATGGATCTGTTCAGGTCGCAATGGAGCCAGCTTCAGACTGTCGCGCAAATGCGTCAGATTTCGATCAGGGTGTCCTTCGGGAGCGACTCGCTCGTCGACTTGAACAATGTGGACCCCTTCCCAGGGAATATCTTCCGCTGCGAGGATCCGCAGCATGATCCAAGGGGTCCGACCGCCGCTGACGGCGAGGACAAAAGAACCGCGCGCACTGACCGCGATCCGGGCCTCATTGGCAATCATGGTCGCAGCCTTCCGAGCGACCGCGTCGGGATCGGACAAGACTTCCGTTCGCATTGGCTTTCCCCTTCAATGATGGCGTTACTTATCCGCCGGTTTTTCGTGGTGTCCACCGAATTGAAAACGCATGGCTGAGAGAAGTTTGTCCTGGTAATCCGATTCTCCGCGAGACGTGAATCGCTCATACAAGGCCGTTGTCAGAACAGGGACTGGTACTGCTTCATCAATTGCCGCCTTGATCGTCCATCGCCCTTCGCCGGAGTCGGAGACCCGGCCAGAAAAGGTGGAAAGCGTGGCATCTTTGGCGAGCGCTGTCGCCGTCAGATCGAGCAACCACGACGCGATGACGCTGCCGCGCCTCCAGACTTCTGCAATGTCGCGCAAATCAAGGTCGTACTGATAGTGCTCGGGATCGCGGAGCGGTGTCGTTTCCGCATCGACTTCATGCTGACGCTTGCCAATGTTAGCGTTTCTCAGCACGCCAAGTCCCTCGGCATAGGCGGCCATCATGCCGTACTCGATTCCATTGTGGACCATCTTGACGAAGTGTCCCGACCCATTGGGACCGCAGTGCAGGTAGCCCTGCTCGGCTGTGCCGCCGATCTGTTCGCGTCCCGGAGTGCGCGGGATTTCACCGGTGCCCGGAGCAAGCGTTGCGAACACGGGATTCAGTCTTTTCACAGCCGCGTCTGACCCGCCGATCATCATACAATAACCGCGTTCCAAACCCCAGACGCCTCCACTTGTCCCGACATCGACATATTCTATCTGCTTCGAGGCAAGTTCCTTCGCGCGCCGGATATCGTCCACATAGTACGAATTGCCACCGTCAATGACAGTATCTCCTGGCTCGAGATGCGTCAGGAGATCTGCCAGTGACTGATCGACAACGCCCGCTGGTACCATCAACCAGACAGCACGCGGCTTCCGGAGTTTGCTGACAAAGTCTTGAATCGACGATGCTCCGATCGCGTTCTCTTTTGCGATCTCATCCACGGCTTTGGGCGATTGATCATAAACGACACACTGGTGGCCACCTCGCAGAAGCCGTCGCACCATGTTTGCACCCATTCGGCCCAGACCGATCATTCCGAGTTGCATCATTGAACCCCTTAGGCGGCTATTGATTCAGACCAAAACCATTCGAAGGCGACTTTCAACTGCACACTTCTGAGAACATGGCCCGCTACCACTGATGTTGTTTCCGAATTCTACAATCGAATGAGCTTGCAAGCATCAGGAGACTTGGTTTCGTGATGATGCGACAATCACTCGATTGTTTCGCCTATTGCCGTTCGTAGCGATCCAGAGATCTGGTGCACCGCAAAAGATGCCCACCTCTCTGAGATTTGATGGTTGACATGGCGAAATCAAGATTTTGAGCGAGCACGAACTCGCCATACGACATAGTTAGCTGGGCGAGCAACGCCTTGCGAAACTCGCCACAATCGCTGTGACGCCACGGCAGCCGCGACTCGGCGCGTTCATGCCCTGTCCACCCTCACAGCCTAGTTACTCAGACAGGTACGATCAACCAGTCAGGGCGCGTCACTCTTCCCAAGGTGGGACGGGATCGCGGCGATTCTAACGGGTAATTGAGGTTCGGCCTGCGGTTCACAGTCAATCAGGTCAGGAGAGCAACATGTCCGCATACAATCAGACTTCATCCCCAAAGTCCATTCGCATCGCATTCGTGATTGCAGTGGCCCTCTGCAGCACTTCGCTGTCTGCCGGAGACAAGAACCGGGCAGATGCCGACGTTTCGGAGTCGCCATTGAATAGTATCAGCCTGCCATTGACCGCGAAGCAGGTCCGTGGCGCTGCCTCGATGTTGCCATTGGCGGATGAAGGGCCAGCGAAACTTGTCGTTGATCCTCCGCTGCCTAAAATACTGGCGAGGGGAATGGTGCTGGTCCAGTTCCGAACCGAGAATCTACAGGTGGTGCCCGTGTTCGGACCTGATGCGCTGAACGTGTCGCCGCGGATCGGGCATCTTTATATCAGGGTGGACGACAACCCGTGGG
>CBIHQO010000616.1:0-4640 GCA_966211735.1 uncultured Schlesneria sp. | reverse complement strand
GGTCATGACCACGCCCTTCGCAAAGCCTCAGAGCGTGCCACCCAAATTGAAAATAGCGACCGCCCTGGGATGCGAATCACGCAGCATTGAAAACGCTACGCAGCTGTGCTTGTATCTGCTTTCAAGATCCAAGCACGTCATCCAGAAGCCGCGTTGGTCCATGGCGAAAACCCCTGCCCCCGTTGCATTGCAATCAATACATCGTTCCTGGCGGTCACGCTGTGATGCCGACGGCGTGTTGTTTGGTCTCGTCTTGCTCTGGACTTTTCTCGCCTGCTGCTTCCCATTGTGCGACACCGATTTCTGGTGGCACCTGCGGACCGGCGAATTGATCGTCGAACGGGGCGAGCTCCCTGCGGTCGACTGGTTCACGTTCATGGACGTGGATAAGCCGTGGATTGATCTGCATTGGGGATTCCAGCTACTGATCACAGGCCTCTATCACCTGGGTGGCGGTCGCCTGGTCGTGGTCGTCAAGACAATGCTGCTGACGGCGACCGTGGCCATCGCCTGGACCGCCACCGGGCGAACCTTGCCCACGTGGATGAAGACACTCTTCTGGATTCCCGCAATCGTCGCGATTTCAGGACGAGGCTATGAGCGGCCTGAGGTGCTGACGCAGTTCTTCCTGGCGAGTTGGTTGTGGATTATTCCACGGTTGACTGACCGTCCACGTCTGATCTGGCTGCTGCCCATCATCCAGGTTCTGTGGATCAACTGCCATTCGCTGTTCATTCTCGGCCTGGTCGTTGGCGCCTGTTATGTCGTTGATCGAATCGTGCGTGAGTTTGCCAAAGGTCGCTGGGGACTGGATACCGCCCCCCAAGAACCGGACGCTCGCCTGTTGATGTATGCTGGAGTTGCGGTCGGACTCGCCGCGTTCTGCAATCCGTATTTCGAACAGGGAGCCCTGTTTCCCCTGGTGCTGTATCGAAAGTTTTCGGTCGAACAGGATTTCTATTCGGTTCGAATTGGCGAATTCGCGCAACCGTTCGCCTTCTTTTGGAAGCACGGAGCACGCGCCTTCGTGAACTTCTATTTCGTCGCCGAACTCACTGTTTGGGTGCTTGCCGCAGTCAGTTTTATTTGGCTCGCTTGCTATCGCCGTTGGAATGTCATGCGTGTCTTGTTGTTTGCGGGCTTCTCGAATCTGGCCTGGGAAGCCACGCGCAACACCAACATCTTTGCCATCGTCGCGACCACGACACTTTGTGCGAATGCCCAGGACATCCTGCGGTTGCGTAGGCAGGTCGCCTCTCGGCCACGACCTCGGTTAAAGATCGCGCTCTGCGCATCTCTTGTCGTCTTGATCCTCAGTGTGGTGACAGGACTCTGGAATGCACTCGGCGAACAGAACAAGCCGTTCGGGTTTAATGAGCGTTACGGGACGTTCCCTCACGCCGCCTGCTTGTTCGCGGGGCAGCGCGGATTTCCGGATCATGCCTTTGTCGCCCACAACGGTTTCGCGAGTACCTATTCGTACCACAATGGGCCGGGCGGTCGCGTGTTTATGGATGGTCGATTGGAAGTCTGCTCCCGTCACACTTTCGAACTGTTCGATGAAATTCGACGTCGGATGATGCGTGGCGACCTCAGTTGGGAGCAACTCGTGCCGCTCGACCCCGCAGGGCGACTCCCCGTTGTGATTCTGGATTGCAAAATCTCGAAACCCCAGATTAGTGGGATGCTACTGACTCCCGGTTGGCGACTCGTTTATGCCGACCCCATCGCCGGGGTTTTCCTGGAAGAACGGCTCGCCGACAAGTTGTCGCTCCCCATGGCAAGTCCCGCACTGTTGAACTTAAATCCCTAACAACTGCGGAAACCTCACTGGCGAAGCTTCAACGTCAACTTGCAGGGCGTGCGGCTGATTGGCAGTTGCGGGATCGTCAGCAGGTGCTCTGCGTTCGCTTGTACGGTTCCCTTGCTGATGACCTTCGCGTCTTGAGTCAGTTCCCAGTCGCAAGCGTTCCCTTCAGGGACTTTGAATTTCTGCAGTCGGCGCAAGGTCACGTTCGCGGTGGACTCGGTCGGAAACGGAATCGCGCTCTTGACCTCATCAGGATTGAGCAGCCGCAGTTCCATCGCGAATGTCTCAGCAGAATCTTCAATGTTCTTCCAGCGAAAAAACGCGTTGATTTGACCGGTGGCGTCTGATGCGGCACCGTCGCTGGCCAGCCAGGGGGCCTTTGCATCGGACGTGGCATCCGTGAACGCGGGATAGGCCTCGTTCTTCTTGATCTCCAGCCACGGGAACGAGAACGCGAGATCGCAATTAGCGTGAATCCGCTGTCGAGTCGAATCGTGGCCGCTGCGACCCCAGAAGTCGATAAACGCAAACTTGCGATCATGCAGCCCCTTGATCAGGACCGCCTGATCCTTCGCCCATCCGTCGTCGATTCCCGAGTAGGCGACCACGACAGGAGGGTCGGCATACTTGCGTCCAGCGGGAACTTCCAGCGGAGCCAACTGCATTCGCTGCTGCACATGCACGGCACCAGCGGGGACGTGGACCATGATCGACGCAAACAAGTCTCCGCGAGGGACACCGAATCCCAATGAACCGCTACCACCCATCGAGATCCCCGTGAGGTAAACTCGATTGGCATCGGTTGGATACTGCGACAGCATCCACTTCACGGTCGCTTCGACCCGCTTTTCACAAGGAGTCGGATCGGGCCCCAAATTGCGTGGGGCCTTTTGATTCGGTTCCGTGCCGCCCCACCACCAATCGCCCACACCACCGTTGGCTCGGCAATCGGGATACAGTCCGTAACAGTCCGCGGGCGGATAATATAAGAAGTGCCCTCGCGGCCCTTCTGCTCCTTCGGTCCCAATTTCAAACGCCGATTTCGCGTCGTGCCCTGCAGAATGCAGCACGACATAGACCGGGGAATCCGGCTGCGGATTCTCCGGATGGACCAGGATGAAGTAGTCCTGTTGCGGCTTGGCATATCCCCATTCTGCCTTGGTTCCGTGTCGAAAGAATTCGACCTTTCGACCGAGAAATGCCTTCGTCGTCACGCTGGGATCGACCGCAGGAGGCCAAGCAGTCACCGGCGAATCCGCCTGAGCGTGCAATGAAGCCGACCCTGCGACGGCAATCGCCACCGTCGCGACCAGGCACATTCGATGAAACATGAACGGACTCACTGAAAGAGGATTTCATGATGTCAACTTGCGCGACCCATGGTAGTTCTCGAACGCGTTATTGCCCAGTAGTGCGGTGAATCTGGAGCCGTCGTGCGCGATTCCCCTCAGTAGAAGCATTGGACCGGGCACCACGGACTTGGAGTCCTCGGCATGGCCGTGGCACCCGATCCAAGTCATGACCACACAGCAGACAGTGAGAACGTGCCACACAAAGCGGGTTACGCCTTTGGATGAGGAGACAGAAGTCTGGATGCGGACAGCGGATCTGCAGAATGACGAGCCCGGCGATGATTCTGATCTGCGCTTAAGGCGATTCGACGTGCATTATGTGAATTCCCCTTAATCTCAGCCGAAAACCGTGTCCAGAATTCGGTCATTTGACGAAAATTCAGATCACCATCAGATGAACAGCCTGCTCACGCCAATGTTCCTGAACGCCGTTATCCCATTCCGAACATCAAAATTGGTCTTCCGAACCTGATGGGCTGTTCACTTTCAGTTTGTGCTCATTCACAAGGTGCCGGCGCGCGACCACGGGTGTTGCCGCGATGAGGCCATTTTTTCGACGCTATTCGATTCGAATCGCCGTTTGCGTCGTGCTGGTGTTCGCCTTTGCTGTGATTGAGGCGTTCTGGGTTCCTTATCAGCGCGAGAAACGCGCCGAGGCATACATCCAAAGCCTGGGCGGACGCACGGAATGGTCGTATCGCGGTCCCGTGTGGGTCCCGAAGTCAATGCATTCACGCTTGCCATTGATGTGGTCAGTGACTCAGGTGAAATACGGCACTGATGACATCCCAACAGCAAACGTTCCAATCTGGCGTGGGTCCGAGGCGCGGTTGGGTGCCCTCGACTCGCTTCCCCGGATTGCCGTACTGTATCTCGGGAGCGATGATGTGACCGACGCGGGGCTGATTCGCCTGGAACAATTGCGATCGTTGACCATGGTGGACCTGTCCGGCACAAAAACCACTATTGAAGGACGCAATCGCCTGCGGAATGTATTGTCGAACTGCAGAATCGTGCCCGAGCCCTGAGGTCGCTGCGCAAAGATTCCGCAAGATCCTGTTTTGAATGCGATACTTTGTGAATTCTTATTAATGTCGAAGACAATGAGTTCGTCGAGCTGAGGAAATCGTCAACAATCGACTACGCTACGCCATGTTCATCATGGCAGCGTTTGTCGTATCGCACCGCCGAGACCGTTGATGCCCGTCATCCTCGTGATTGAAGATCATCCGAAGTTGCTGCGGAGCGTCGTCAAGACTCTCGATGAAGCGGGTTATGAAACACTCGCCGCCCAGACACTGGCCGCTGCCAGGCAGGCGATGTCATCTGCCGTTGGCATCGTCGTTCTCGACTTGATGCTTCCAGATGGAGACGGCCTGGTCTGGTTGTCGGAACTGCGAGCCAGCGGCAACCGGACCCCGTGCTTGATCCTGACCGCCCGTGACACCATTCCCGATCGCGTGGCCGGATTGGATCGA
>CBIHQO010000615.1:0-4642 GCA_966211735.1 uncultured Schlesneria sp. | reverse complement strand
AGCGAACTCGAGTGTCGCGTCGATCTCCAATGCCCTATCGTAGCATTTGATCGCCTCGTCAAATTGCGAGCATTCATCAAAGGCTTGTCCTTTGTAAAACCACGCAAAGACTTTGTTTGGCTGGATCTGCAGAACTCTGTCGAAGCTGAAAATCGCAGCTTCGTAGCGTTTGAGGTTTAATTGTGAATGTCCGAGTGCTTCCCAGTCACACGTTAATCCACTGGTATGCGCCTGCTCCTCCAAAGCATCGGTGATATCTTCAAGTCGCCCTTCTTGCTTTGCGCGCTCGATATCCTCGGAAATAGCTTTCAAACGTGGGTCAGGGTGCGATTTCGACTTCTCGATCGCTGCGAGCAGGTACGCTCGCAGTGAATCGTTGATCGCGGATTCCATGAGGGTGGATAGATGATCGGGGTGATACCAGATTCGTAAAAAATCGACGAGTAATCGAAGTGGCTTGCGACGCTTATCTTTCACCTCACTGGCCAGGCGCATCAAGGGTTCCGTTAATTCATACAGTGATTCGCGGCCACGAATTGATTTCATCACGTAGCCATATTCGGAGAGTTTCTTGAGTTGGCTGCTGATCGTGCTTTCGGTGGCGAATGTCTGTCTAGCCATCTCCTTGGGAGTGCATGGTGAATCTTGGCTGCACAAGAATTCAACTATCTGTCGCTGCTGTGGGCTGAGCCAGCGCATTCGTTCCTGATAATACGGTGTTAGTTCATCCGCCATCTTTTCGAACGGCTGCGAAAGATCATCCAGCGAATCGCGAGTGATGAAGCCCGACAGCACGATGTAGATGCGGTGGTTGCCTCCCGCGAGGTGATGAAGTGCTCGAACTCGCGATCGCCCTTCGGGAGTTTGCAAGAACTGTCGCAAGTCCTCTTGAGTGTGCTGCTGTGCGATGCGACTGAGGAGATTTACAGCATCGCCAACTCGCAAGGGGTCGAGGTGAATCGGAGTGAAGAATCCGAAAAATGGCTGCGCCCGGTTCTGAACCCCGCTAAAAAGTCTCTGCGTCGCGGCGACGATCGAGATAAACGGATGCTCTTGTAGGAACGATCGCCATTTCTTCTGTCCATCTATCCCCAGACCGTCAAACACAAGGTCGAGATTCTCAATGAGCAGTAGTAGCATCCGGTTGGCGAACTTGCGGACCAACTCCTTCTCCAGCGCCTTTTCTATTTGGGCCGGAGGTTTCTCCAATTGACCGCTCAGCCACGCTGCGGGAAATTCGTCGGGATGTTCTTCAGAAAGCAGTTCGTAGATGCGCTTCAAGAGTTGGACGAACGACGTGATCGTCTCATCTTCCAAGAACCAGGCGATTCGCAACTTGTCGGCTAAGTCTGTTTGTTGAGTAATACGGTGGTGCAGCAACGAAATTAGATGTGTCTTGCCAATCCCGCGGGGGCCAATGAGTAATAACTGGTGCTTGTTGCCCGTCCGTGTTCCTTCAATCACCTTGTCCACAATGTTGGCGAGGAGTGCCTGACGCTGCACGAAGATTCGTTCCAGCAACTCGGGCTCGGTGCGGCTGGGCGTAAATCGCCAGATAAAGTCATTGCTGGTCATTCGAGCCCCCGATCCAGCTTCCACCAACGTCGGATCAGGGCAAATCGAAACTGGTATTGGCCATCAACATTGCGAGACAAATAGTGGTCCCGCTCCATGAGCCGCAACACATGCACTACATGACTGCGATCAGTGAACTCGCTTGACTGGGCGTTGATCCTATTCCTCAACTCATTTAACGAACATGGAATATCGTCGTGACAGAGGCAATCGAGAGCCAGAGCCACCAATCGCGCATCTTTTTCGTTGCTGTAGTAGATCCGAATTCGTTCTCGAAAGTGTCCCAACTCCCATGGGTCGGCGGCATCCACCAGCCGTCGTTGTACGAGCGACTTGATTGACTCGGGCGTGACAGGCAGCTGCTCCATCGACAAGGCACCAACAACGTGCTGGATGTAGAATGGAAAACCGTCAGTTTCCTGCACAATTGTGTCTGCCACAGCGTGTGGACCGGCTGCTGATAGTTTTTCTCCTTCCAGCAACAGGCCAACAAGCTTGTGTGCTTCGATAGATCCCAGCGGTGTAACCTCAATGGGGGTCATGTCATTGACCGGTTCGGTCGCGATCTTTGCATCATGCATTTGTGACAAGACATGATGGAGACCGATGGAGCCAGTCAGCACCATTCGGAGATCACTTGGATGCTGAATGCGGAGTTTGCGAAGCGTGTCCAACACCTCGGCGGCGACCTGAACCCCGTCAGCCTTCGCGATGTTATCCACCATGTAGGGGACTTCATCCCAGAACAGCACCAATTTCTGATCGTGCTTGGCCGCGACCAGATCTTCTATCGATGCGGTCAGCAGGTTTTTCCAAGGACGTTCCTTCTTCTTGCTGAAGTCGCCAAACTCGTGATCTTCGTAGAATTTCTTGGCGACGTTCATGACGCGCGTCGAGCGACTCAGAAACTTCTGAATTGTCTCATAGACGGCAGCGGCGAACTCGCTGGCATGGTGTACATCCTCGAGATCCGGATAGACGCCGAACCAGCCTGAGCGAGGCTCAGCGACCATCTTTCGAACGATCGATGTCTTGCCGATGCGGCGTTCGGCATTCAAGAGGACACACTTCTGCTCCAGATGCTTCCAGATTGTTTCAATCAGTGCGTCGCGGCCGATGACCGCCTTCGGATCCAGTACCCCGCCTGCATTAGCCTTCATGCTCAAACTCCGCTCACGTGCAGCAAACAACGTCGCGAATATCGTACGTCAATTTTGACGCACGTCAATATTGACGTACGTCACATGCGAATACACAGTGCGTAAACCATTTGCCATAAATGGCTTGAGACTTGATCTACTAGATCGACTCAGCCTTTGAACCTGCTAGATCCCCTTCGACAGTTCATTCAGGAGGGCGACGTAGCCCATGAAGACTCGGAGGATGATGAAGATGATGAGGGCGGCGACCATGGCCCAGACTAGCCAGGCGAGGGCTAGCGTCAGGGCGGAGAGGCTGCGGCGGGCTTGTTCTTCTAATTGCGGGCTGATTCGTTTCAGGGCTTCGGGGACGGTGCCAGTGGTCTCGCCGACTCGCACCATTTCCAGGTAGTCGCGGGGGTAGAGGCCGGTCAGTTGCAGCGTGGTGGCGAAGTCTTCGCCTGCGACGATCATGGCGACTGTTTGCGGGATCGAGGCAATGAAGGCTCCGTTGCCGGTGGCTTTCAGGCTGGCTTCGATGCTCGGTTCGATCGACATCCCCGAATCCTGCGTCAGGGCGAAGGCCCAGGAGAAGCGCGCGATCGCGAAGGAGCGGAGGCAGCCTCCGACGACGGGGATCTGCAGGAGGAGCGAGTGGACCATGGTCTGGCCTTTGAGGCCTTTAGTCAGCATCTGGTAGCCGATGAACAACCCAAACATCGTCCCGAAGCATCCTGTCAGCCAGATGATCGCCCCCTTTGTGCCGATCAGGCCGAGGCCCAGAATGTCCACTGATTCACCCGGCTTGGAACTGCCGAGAATCCCCAGCAGGAAGATCAGCCCGGCAACGATGAAGATGGCCGCCAGCAGTTGGAAGACCGGCCAGGCGATCGCTCCGAGGAATGTCTTTCTCAGCCGGACCAGGTTGTCGTAGTGCTCGGCGAGCGCGAGTAAGACTTCTGGCAGTGAGCCGGTTTGCTCGCCGACATCGACCAGGTCGATCATCAGGTCCGGAAAAGCACCCTGTTCGCGCATGGCCTCCGCGACTTGTTTTCCTTTACGGACGTCCGTGACGATCGCCTTGGAGGCGCTTTGCAGTTTTGGATTGAGGGACTGGGCCCCGGCGACCTGGAACGACTTGACGATGTTCACACCCGAGTGCAGCATCGTGCTGAGCGACCGGTTGAAGATGGCCAGCGTGTTCCATGACAGTTGCGTTCCACCGAACACGCCCACAGCGATCCCCTTGCGACGCGACGCTATTGGTCGCGAAAATTGACATTGGTAGTTGGGTTGCGAATTCTCAATCGTACAAGAAATGCCAGATGGGCACCTGTCATGTGAATGGAACGGCCGGCCCTTCAGGCCTCAGGAAGCATTCGTGGTGGCGTGTCACCCGGCCCTCAGCGGCCGGGCTAAGTGAACGGCCGGCCCGTTGGGCCTCAAGAAACGGACGGTGGAAAACGACACTTGAACGCAACTGTGGCCCATTTTTCGATTTCAATTGTGTAGACACCTATGCTCCAAGCCGTGGCACCCTGGCGAATTCTAAGTAGTTCTAACACCAAGGCGGAGTGATTTCTTGTCGTTGGGTGGCAACGAGACTTAGCGGCTCGGCAGGAGCCTCGTCCTCCCAAAGAAATGCAATCGCCAACGGGTGCTGCTATTCATTCACATAACGTAAGCTCCCGTCAAAGGATCACCCGGCGGTCAAATTCGTTGCGTCACTCGTTTCGGTTAGCCTGTTGATGGTAGCATTCGTCGCACGTCTCTGAATCATTCTATCACCATGATTGCCAGGAAGCTCACATGCCTCGAATCCATTGGGTTTGCTCATCGATCGCCGCCGTCGTGCTGGGGGTGTCTCGACCGGTTTTTGGCGGCGTGCCGGCGTTTGAAGCGAAGGTGATTGACCCCAATATTGGGGC
>CBIHQO010000614.1:0-4655 GCA_966211735.1 uncultured Schlesneria sp. | reverse complement strand
GGGTCACCTTTGGGTGCAAGCCGATGTGGTTCGCCCGGCAAATGGTAAATCGCCGCAATACCACATTCGTGAAACAGATCGGCCAAGGAAGCATCCTCTGGTCGGGCAGGGGGGGAACGGCATAGAGGCCGGGTGAGCACTGATACTCCGAACGGGGGTCGCCACCAACCCACTTACTCACTTCGGGGTAGCATCACTCCGCAACGGATTATATCTTCCGCAGGCAGAGCATCGACAAACGTTGAAAACGCATCACAATTTGCAGTCGTTATGTCTGAAAATGAAATCGAACGCCGTCGCGAAACTGTTACCCGCGCCCAAACTCTGGTTGTAAAAGTCGGCACCAATGTGTTGTCGACAGACGACGATCAGTTAGATGCCGATCGCATTGCCTCGTTGGCTGAACAGTTGCATCTGATCTGCGCCACAGGGCGAAAACTGGTTCTCGTTTCCAGCGGAGCCATTGGCGCCGGCATGGGATTGCTGGGCCTGAAGCAGCGCCCCAAGGATTTACCGCATCTGCAAGCCGCCGCGGCCACTGGGCAGGCGCATCTGATCCACATCTATGACAAAGCCCTGCGGCCTCACGGATATCATGCTGCTCAAATCCTGCTGACGGCGAATGATTTCAAGAATCGCTCGCGATACCTGAACGTCCGCAATACGCTGCGGACACTGGCAGAATACGGCGCGATTCCGATTGTGAATGAAAACGACACAATCAGCACCGAAGAGATCAAATTGGGCGATAACGATCGCTTGGCGGCGATGGTCGCAGGCCTGATTCAGGCGGACCTGTTGATCATTCTGTCGGTCGTGGATGGCTTGCTCACTGGTGATCCGACAGACCCGAACAGCCGTCGGTTGCCACTTGTTGAGCGGTTCGACGATGAATTGCTGAAACTGGTCGGGGCGTCGAAAAGTTCGCGCGGGACTGGCGGGATGAAGACGAAGCTGGAAGCCGTACATACTGCGACGGCCGTCGGTGTGAATGTCATCATTGCGAACGGCAAGCGTCCCCACGTTTTGAACGAGATCATGAAGGGCGACGACATCGGGACGTTGTTTCTGGGCGAAGGAGACGGCCTGTCTGCGTGGAAGCGATGGATTGGCTACACGATGCCGCCGAAAGGTCGTTTCGTCCTCGATCATGGGGCTCGCCGCGCCGTCGAACAGCAAGGGAAGTCGTTACTGGCGGCGGGAATCGCGCGTGTCGAAGGTGAGTTTACGAAAGGCGAGGTTGTCTCGCTGGTGGATATTCAATCAGGCGAAGAGTTCGCACGCGGGCTATCGAATTATGATTCCATTGCGGCGCGCACGATTGCGGGTCGGCGAACGGACGAAATCGCGAAGACACTTGGGGTGGTACCGTACGACGAGGTGGTCCATCGGGATAATCTGGTTGTAACGAGTTTGACGAAGAATTGACGGCCGAAGTGATTCTGGAGTCGAAAGATCGCATCGGTGACGATCCATTCGTGGTTTCCCGGTGTTTTGCGTGAGGGTGATTTCCGACCTAAAGTTTGCTCGGGATCACCCACCAGGCGGTGAACGATTCAGACGAAACCACTTGCACCCCCGCAATCTCAGACTGTGATGGACGACTATGGACGAGTACATGCACTTCTACAAAACGTTCCTGATGCGCTGCTGGAACGAGATGGGTCCGGAAGAGTACGTTTTCACGCTCGTGACCGTCGGCCTGGTCGGCTGGTTTATGATGCGCCGTGCAGGCTCGATGACGTGACCTCTGTTGAGTCTGGCGAACCGCGGGGACGCATCTATTGAAAACAGCCCGGCCAATACTGGCCGGGCTGTTGTATTGTGGATGTCGTACCAGAGTTACTTGGTGTGATGCGCATTCGGCGGCAGGTAATACTCACCCACCATCCAATTCACGAGCAGGTCCAATTCCTTTTCGGACAGACGCTTGTCGTCGAAGACCATCATCGTGTTCTTATCACCGTAGAAATCCGCGTGAGCGGGATTTCGCAGGAACGCCTTCAGCCAGTCGCGACCGGCGTAGCCTGTGAGAGTCGGATAGCCGGCTCCAGCACCTTCACTCAGCGACGTACTCTCACCAGCGACTTTCATCGCATGGCAATCAACACAACTGGACGAGAGCGTTCCTGACTTCAGAGTTCCACCTTTGAAGATCTCTTTTCCCTCGGCGACCAGTTTCTCATCGAAGGTTCCCAGGTCCGTTCGTCCCCCTTGAGATGTCAGGAACTCGACCAGTGCCTTCAGGCTTTCTGCGTTGGCGGGATCGGTCAGGGCCTTCTGATTGTCCTTGCACCAGCTTGACATTTCCCCTGTCAAAATCGCCTGGCCCTTCTCGCCCGCATTTTCGAGTGGCTTGAAGGTCGAGTCGTAGTCGGTGAGAACTCGGGTAATCCATTCCCGATTGCCGAAGTCTTTCAGGTCCGCCGCAGTCGCGGTTTCCGGAATCAGTTTCTTGACTCCATTTTCTTCAACCGTCTTCATGATCTTCTGGAGCGTTCCATCGTGTCCGTCAAAGCGATGGCAACTGGAGCAGTGTCGAGCGAACAGACGCGGGCCTTGCGTCAAGGGGTCATTGACCAGCAGTTCGCGAGCACCGTTTTGCGGGATCCCATCTCGCGCGGCGAGCACCACGACTCGGTGAGCATCTCGCTCGGCGAAGGCCAGCTTGGCCTGATGCGATTCGTTGTGGTTATCTTCAATGATCGTCATTCCCGTCAGCACCGCGACAGCGGCGAGTACCGCCACGAGAAACGCTCGATTGAAATAGTGACCCCACTGCGACTTCCCGATCAGCGGCATCAGTACCACAATGATCATCAATGCCGTCGGCACATAGATCGCCCCGAATGCCACACCCATCTTGGAGACGGCCGGGAATTCGAGGAAGCGGAACAGGAACAGGAAGTACCATTCCGGCCGCGCCGGAAAGTCTTCGCCCGCGTCAGCCGGGGCACTTAACTCTGCCGATCGCGTCAGTGTGAAGTACAACACCAAGGCCAGTGTCAGGAGGCACCCGGCCGCATCGTACAGCACTTGTTTTGGCCAGAACGTATCGACCGGCTTTCCTTCCGCCGAATGCGGAACAGTGATCCCGTGCCGTCGAAAGACGTAGACGTGCAGGGCCAGGAACACCGTCAACAGTGCTGGCAACAGTCCTGCATGTAACGCAAAGAAGCGAGTCAGCGTATGGTGGCCGTAAGCAGAACCACCTTGAGCGATCTGCTGGATTTGCTGCCCAATCAGCGGCGTCGATCCTGCGATGTTCGTCGCGACCTTCGTGGCGTAGTAACCCTTCTGATCCCACGGCAGCAAATAGCCGGTCAGCGACAGCCCGATCACGATCTGCATCAGGACCAGAAATTCACTTCACGCGGCGCTCGATAGGCCCCGTCCCACACGATTTGCAGAAAGTGCAGGCCGAGCAAAACCATCATCGCTTGCGCGGCGAAGTGGTGAATCCCGCGCACCAGCCAGCCATACAACATCTGGTGCTGGATGTAATAGACACTTTCCCAAGCCGTCTGCGTGCTGGGGCTGTAGGCCGTCCACAGTGCAAAGCCGGTGATGACCTGCACAATGAATGTAAACGTCAGCATGCTGCCCGTGATGTATCGCCACCGAGCCCCGCCTGGAATCGGTTCGTTCAGGGCTTCATGGACAAGCAGCTTGTATCCGGTGCGATGATCGAGCCAGTTGAGAAGAGCCTTCATCAAATCGCCTTTTTCTCTTTGGTAGCGGTCTGGAAGTTCTGATATTTCACCCAGACTTCGCCGTCTTTGACTTCGGCTTCCAGGCTGTCCATGTTGCGCGGCGGGGTCAGATTCTTGCGCTCGCCATCCAGTTGAAAGGCACTCTGGTGGCAAGGGCAGAAGAATTGCTTTTGAGCGGGCTGGTAATCGACCTTACAGCCCAGATGAGTACACGTGTCATTGAACGCCAGCACCTCCCCATTTGGCATCAATCGCAGATAGATGCTGCCAATCACGCGATCTCGATAGATCGTCCAGGCGTCGACGATATCAGACTTCAGCACAACGCGAACGGGCGTGCCGTCCTCCGGCAAATCGCTGATATTCCCTGCTCGCAGCAAGCCGCCACCGGCTTCTTTGCGCTTGCGGAGGATCGGATCCATGAAGAACAGGGTGCCGGCAGCAACGGGTACTAACCCGGCGATGCCACCCGCGAGGACCGCCAGCAGGCTGATGAAGCCGCGACGCGGTGCCTCTGGGCCATGAGGAACAACGGGGGGTGATTCAGACGACGGATTTGCCATGCAAGCGTCCTTCGTAAACACAACGAAAAGCTGTTAATTCAAGTTGCGAAAAGGTCATCGAGGGTCGGCAGGCCGAAGTTATTCAAATCAGCGGCGGGGTATGCAAGCGGATGTCCGGCGGGAGGCATGTATCCATCTCAATCGATTTGATATCAAATCGTCAAGGCTTCGCAGTAGAACTCCGCAGGCTCAGGATCTTTTCTGTCATCGCTTTTCGAGCCTTCTCGATCGATTCCGCGAGCGGACCCGGCAGAGTGGCACCCGCTGCCTGACGGTGGCCGCCGCCCCCGAATTGCTCGGCAATCTGAGCCACATCCAATCCTTCTGTGCGGCTGCGGAAGCTGACTTTCACCTGCTTGCTCTGCATTTCAATCGCGAT
>CBIHQO010000613.1:0-4670 GCA_966211735.1 uncultured Schlesneria sp. | reverse complement strand
GCAGGCCACTGATTCTAGGCCAGAAGTGCCGTTCGCATCAATATTTCACTTCTCTCTTTTTGAACAGGTTGTGAGTCTGGCCAGCGTTAGAAGTGAGGATGAATGTCGCTCTGAATTGGATCTACCGCGCCATCAAGAGGTCGATTATTAGGGTTGGGAGCACATCGACCGAGCGGCTCAGCAGGAGCTTCGCCCTCCCAGAAACTGATCAATCCGTTCGAGTTGTGGACGGGATGAACCTCGACAGTAACCCCTTGTTCAGGTTCAGGATCCGTTCAGGTTTGCCGATTCAATTTGACCTGCGCAGACTGCCCCTTGCTGTTGCGGGACGTTCAGCGGACAATAACTGGTCTCGACGTTTTGCCCTCCATTGCGCCGGAAAAGACACTTCGATTTATGGATATCGCCAAGACTCTCATTCGCCACGGGCTTGTTTCCAAGGAGCAGGTCGATATCGCTATTTCGACCTCGGCAGGACGGCGGCTGGATCGGGTGCTCGTCGATAATGGGGTGCTCGACGAGGACGCCGCTCTGAAAGCGTTTGCCGACGAACTGGGCATGCCGTTTGTCGACGTGAAGCATGAATTGATCGACCGCGAACTCTTGATGCAGTTCCCGACAACGGCGGTCTTTCGCCATTCGCTGCTACCGATCAGCCGACAGAACGGCAGCGTGGTCGTTGCCACGTCCGATCCATTCAATCTGGAAGCGTTAGAAGAACTGGAGTCTGTCAGCGGCTTTCACCTGGTCCCGGTACTCGCGCGGCGGCTGGATGTGGTCGAGCTGATTAAAGAGCATCTTGGTGTCGGCGGCGACACCTTGAACGAACTGGTGGCTCAACGTTCGGCCGACGGCGTGGAACTGCTGAGTGACATGTCCGCCGATGACGGTGATCTGGCTCAACAGGCCGAAAACGCCTCGGTGATCAAGCTGGTGAACGAGTTGCTGCTGGAAGCGTTGGAGCAGCAATCGAGCGACGTTCACATCGAGCCGCAAGAGAACGGCTTGATCATTCGTTATCGCGTCGACGGCTTGTTGCGAGTGCAGCCGGTTCCTGAATCGATCATGCACTTCTATGCGGCGATCGTTACTCGACTGAAGATCATGTCGAAGCTGAATATCGCCGAGAAGCGAATTCCGCAGGACGGCCGCATCAAGTTGAAGATCTCAGGTCGCGAGATCGATGTCCGTGTTTCGATCATCCCCATGATCTATGGCGAAGGGGTGGTGCTGCGACTGCTCGACAAGGGGCGGATGGTCTTCAATCTGAAGAACGTCGGGATGCCCGACGCCATGGCGAAGACCTTCCACGAACTGATCGCGATGCCGCACGGGATCGTGCTGGTGACGGGTCCGACTGGTAGCGGTAAAACATCGACGCTGTACAGTGCGCTGAACGAGATCAAAGACCCCTCGATCAAGATCATCACCGTCGAAGATCCCGTCGAATATCAGAATACCGGGATCAGTCAGATCCAGGTGCATAGCAAAGTGGGGCTGACGTTCGCAGCGGGGTTGAGAAGTATTCTTCGTCACGACCCGGACGTCATCCTGATCGGGGAAATCCGCGATGGTGAAACCGCCGAGGCGGCGATTCAAGCCTCGCTGACAGGCCACCTCGTATTCAGCACCTTGCACACGAATGACGCTCCGAGCGCGTTTGCCCGTCTGATCGATATGGGTGTTGAACCCTATCTGGTCGCGAGCACCGTCGAAGGAGTCTTGGCTCAGCGACTCGTTCGCGTGTTATGCAAGCACTGTAAAGTCGCTTACACGCCCGCAGTGGAAGAGATCCCTGACGACTTTCCGCGGCCGGTGCCGGAACATTTCTACAAGCCGGCTGGTTGTCGCGAATGTCGCGGGACCGGCTATGCCGGGCGTCGCGCGATCTTCGAATTGCTGCGAACCGATCCGGAAATTGGCAAGCTGTGTGTGGCTCGCGCCAGTTCGGCGGCGATCCGCGAATACGCACTGCTCAATGGCATGTTGGGGTTGCGATTGAATGGTTACCAGCGTGTGATCGATGGAACGACAACACTTGAAGAGGTGTTGCGAATCACCAAGGCCGACGCCAGCTAGTGCGTGTGGCACTTCGGTGTCATGTGGAAACATGAGTTAGACTAAGCGGCTTTCTGCTCGCGGGATGCCACGGTTCGGTGGGATGCACTCTAAGAGTCGAATCGTCTTCGAGAAGGATGTCTCGTGCGTATCTCGTCGCCTGAATACGTGGTCGTCACAATCCTGATCTTGGTCTTATTGTTGCTGGTCGCGCCAGCGGTGCTGTACAAGCGCGAACAAGCTCGACAAATGTTGAAGCAGGATCGACTAAAGCAGGTCGGGATGTCGCTGAATAACTATCACGACACTTTCAACACTTTTCCCGCTGGATCCAATGCGAAGAAACAACCGGCGACTCGGCCACTGGAGCCGCAAGACATCCTGATCTCACCGTTGTAGGCCATGCAGCCGTTGGTTTGAGCCGCTTCTCGCAGGACGGGTTTCCAACCCGTCATTTCTCTTGCCGCGATGCGGGGCGGAGGTCATCGGCATGTCAAAGCCCAAAGCGACGGGCTGGAAGCCCATCCCACGAAGAACGATGGCCCGTCTCTCGTAGCAGGAGGCTGCTAGAACGACCACACCGCCTCGCCGCGTGTTCGGCAGCAGTGGCATCCCAATGCCGCCTGGCGGATTTTGGCAAGGACGTTGGCGGGAGCTCGGCAGAGGACCAGCGTGCCGTCGGCGTCATCGATGCTGTCCTGGAAGGCCTGCAACATGGCCAGTCCCATGTCGTCGATGTCAGTGATGGATGACAATTCCACAACGACTTGAATCGGGCGTTCACTGACAACGAGCGAAACGAATTCGAGCAGTTCTTCCGAAACGACATCGTAATTTTGTTCATTGAGGAAGCGGACCGTGAAGCACAGAACAGTCACGTTGCGAACCTGTTCGACGTAGAAGCTGCTGGCTGTGGCGATCGTCATGATGGCATCCTTTGCGAACGATTGAGAATGAAACAGCGTGCGAAGAAGCCGAAGAAAAGCTGTTCGACTCGCTCTCACCCTCGCAAAGGCTAGCTGGCAATTGTGAACCACTGCTGAACTCTTGATGAATATCAAGAGCCTAAACCCAGACTGTTTCCGGGGTTGTTGACGCGAAGCCGCTACGTTGACGATCACTTTCCCCGTGGTCGAGAGCCGTCGACGTCGCGTGTCTTCTGCGGCAAATGACCGACAACGCTTTCAGAATGTGCTGCAAATAAGAATGGACGCTGAAGAGCCGTCGACAGGAGATTGGACGCAACGGAGCGATCGCAACTTCAGGCGGAATCACGCTGCTCGTTCGACAGCACTCACCAGTTGGCGAGAGATACAGTTCAACGAATAACGGGCCTCGGCCGTCTGTCGTCCTGAGCGACCGATGACGGTTCGCAGCGCGGCGTCATCGACGAGACACTGCAGAACCGTGCGCCATTCTTCCGGGGTCTTGGGGAGAAATCCATTCTTGCCGTGCTGGATAATGTCGCAATTCACTCCCACCGGGCTGCAGACAGCAGGTGTACCCAGCGACATGTACTGCAGGGCCTTGCAGCCACACTTTCCCTGAGTCAGGTTGTCGTCGGGCAGAGGCATGAGCCCAATATCGAATTCCGCGGTCTCGGCAACTTCGGTTTCCGCCGACCAGGGCACGAATCGATGTGGAAGGTTTCCCAGACTTGCGAAGTGAAGGTCGTCCGTCGCATCAGCGATGATTTTCAATTCCACATTGCCGCGCAATTTAGCCAACGCCGGGAAGATCGAATTCAGATAGCGCGTCGTGCTGCGACTACCCGTCCACCCGATGACAATTCTTTTTCGTGGGTCGATCGGAGCGGACGGTCGAGCAGGAAAACGTTCGGTATCGATCGCCGTCGGCACAATCAGAGTCCGTCCCCCGTACCGCTCGGCCTGTTTCGCGAGATAGCCATTGCCGCAGACAACAAGATCCGCGGCGAGCATCATCGCGGCAAATCGTCGCAGGCGGCGCGAATCCGATTCCCCATCGCCGTTGAACATGATCGCATCGTCGACATCAAACACCAGCTTCCGCGCACATCGTCGAACCAGGTTTAGTTCCATCGGTGCGATCAGTCGCTTCTGAACGAAGACGACATCGTACTTGGGCAATTCGCGATACATCAGCAGGCGCGAAAAGAGGTTCTTGGGAAAGAAGCGGACCTCGCACCGGTGCCCTGCGTTTGCAAAGTGTGGCAGCATCTGGTCGACTCGATAGCGGTAGCTCGGTCGCCCCGCCCGCGTCGACAGAAACAGCAAGTTCAGTCCGCTCATCATTTGGCCCCTCGCGGAATGAATGGCTAAGCCGCACGCCGTGCTGCAGGCGTTGTACTGGACTCGACTTTGACAGACAGGTCTTTTCGCAGAACGCAGATCACTTCATTTCGATTCTTGCAGAACGACTCGATTTCAAAGCCGATTCGTGTTCGTAGCGCCAGCAACAGTTCGAGAATTTCGTGCTGTGACCAGACGTGGTAGTGGATCGAGTAGTCATGATCCAGCAACTCCTGGACGCGGCTCTGCAACTGTTGCGGCGTCGAGGGGCGTTCCATGCATTGCACATACTCTTCGAAGTGCGCGTGTCGAGATCGTTCGGGGCCCTGTTCGTGGTCGTCA
>CBIHQO010000612.1:0-4670 GCA_966211735.1 uncultured Schlesneria sp. | reverse complement strand
GACTGACCGCGAAGCGGAGCTTCGAAGACTGGCGTTCCCAAGCTGGAGCTTGGGACCGAGAAAACGAGAAAACGAGAAAATGAAAGTGTCACCGAATCGCGACACTGTGGCTCACTTTGACCCCTTGAAGATCTTGCGATCCAATCTCGGAATGAACAGCGTCCAGTGCGATGCGCTGTTGGTATCGTCATGAATCGCGCGAGTGAATTCGTGCAACTTGGCGTCCAGGTTGTCGAGCAGATGCAGTGCAACCGCTTCGGGCGTCATGGGCAGTCGCGGGCTGCCGAATTCGTACTGGCCGTGGTGACTGAGAATCATGTGTTTCAGTCGCAATGCCAGCTCTTCGGGGAACGGCTCGCCGCTCATTTGTTCCGTCTGGCGGATCTTGTCGGACAGCATTTCGACGCCGATCACCAGATGTCCCAGCAACTGACCTTCGTCGGTGTAGGAGAAACCCGATTCGACTGACAACTCGCGAGTCTTGCCCAAATCGTGCAGGAAAATCCCAGCCATGAGCAGTTCTTCGTTCAGTTCCACATAGATTTCGCAGATCTTGCGAGCCGCTCGTAGCAGCGTGACCAGATGCTCCAGCAACCCGCCTCGATAAGCGTGATGGGCTTTCACGCCTGCCGGGGTTTCGCAGAGTGACCGCATGATGGAGTCGTCCAGCAGGAAACACTCCATCAGTGTCCTCAAGCTGGGATGTTCGAAGCTGAGTAACAGCGTGCGCAGTTGGCTGAATAACTCCTCGATCTTTTGCGAGGTCATCGATTCAAAATCGGCTGCGTCAACGCTCGACAGCGGAACGATATCGCAATGAGTCAGGATCAGTTGCAGGGTTCCCTGGAAGAGCTGCACCTTCCCTTTGATTCGAACGAACCCCCCTGTCTGAATGTGGTTGCATGCTTCTTCAGTGACATTCCACATGCGGCCATTGATCAAGCCGGTTCGGTCTCGAAGGTCGACGGAGAGATAAAGAGCGGCGTTGCGATTGGCTCGCAGTTGTTTATCGGCAACCAGGAATATCTCTTCGACGATGTCTCCATCTTTGAGATCCGTTACAAACCGGCGAGACATAGTGGGTCAGTCCAAGGGTGATTCAGAAAGCGAAGGGGGCGATTCTAGGCGCGGCGAGGGGATGCCACAAGCAATTGACTCGACTTCGCGTTTCCGGGGGTGGAACAAAAACAGCCTCACGCGTTGTCAGTCGCGGAGGCTGGATTGGTATTTTCAAATCAGAACTGGCAGCGAATCGATCAATCAGTTGTGGCCGTGAGTGATCCGGCTTTCGCTGCCCGTCTTAACCTGGAAAATCGGCATAACCGCCAACTGCACCGCCGTCGGTCCGCCGATCATATCCGGCGGAACGGCCGACGCTGCGGCTTCGTCGGCCAATCGATCCTGACCTTCATGGCGGTAGCAATTGCTGAGCGCCATAAAGGCTCTTTGGTTAAACGGTTTTGGGAACATCTGAGCTGCGATGTTCAGTGGCTGGATCGCTTCAGCATACTTTTCCTGGGCCTGCAGCGCTTCCCCAAGAAACAACTGTGCGATCGGTTCGAACGGGCCAGCATCCGTGACACGGCTCAATTCAGCGAGCGCGTAAGTAGGCATTTGGAGCTCAAGGTAACCTTCGGCTGCTGCGAGTCGCCGAACGATTAACTGAGCGTTAAAAGGTGTTTCAGCCGAGTCCTCAATTCCTGCTTTGTCGCGTGTCATGGCCGCCTCCCTCCCCTTGGGTAAGCAAACATCAATTGGTGCTGAGCAAGTGGCTTGCCGATTTCATGATCATTTCATGTGCATCACACGTGCCGTTCGTCATCAAACCGTTATTGTTCCCTCAGCATTAACGGTAGCAGTGAGTTAGGACACGTCAAGTTTACACAGGTTCACCCCAAGGAAATGTCAGAATGACAATCGAGTGCCCAAAAACGAGGACACTTTTGGCACTTCAACTACCAATCCCCTTTGGATCGGATTGGTTGAGAGAGATGCGATTGCTGTTTTTGCACGAACGTTCGGTCGAACATCGCGTCCAGCGCGCATTGCGTCGGATCTATTGTTAAATCTGGACTTTGCGCAAACGGTTCGCTTGCCGAACAGCGTAGTGCGAGCGATTTTGGCATCAGAGTTTTCTTTGTTCGCGACTGACAACCCTTAGTACCCCTTTCAAATATGTGGCTTCTGATCTCAGGCTGCCTGTGTTCTGCGTTTGTGACATCGCTGCTGGCGACATGGCTCATGAGGCAAGTCGCACCGCGGCTTGGGTTAATCGACAAACCGGGAGCTCGCAAAGTCCACCTCACGCCGACACCGTTAGGGGGCGGACTTGGAATCTGGTGCGGCGTCGTCCTCCCTCTGGCAGTGGCACAGGGCTTGGTTTGGCTCTGGCACAAGTCACCACCAGCATGGCTGCCTGCAGAAATGGCACAACACCTCAATGGGGTGATTTATCGCTCCACTGAATTGTGGGGAATCATCGCTGCGGCCACGGTACTGGCGGTTACTGGCCTGGTTGACGATTTTCGACCATTGTCCTGGAAGCTGCGGTTGCTGCTGCAGTTTGGAGTTTCAATTGGGATCGTGGCGAGTGGTGTGCGAGCAACCGTCTTCTTGAGTAACCCCTGGATCGGTGCCGTCTTGTCGGTGATCTGGTTCGTGGTCCTCGTCAACTCATTCAACTTTCTGGACAACATGGATGGCCTGTCCGGCGGCATCGCACTGATCGTCAGCTCAATTTTCGCTGTGATGATGCTGGCGAAGCCTAGTGAGCCCCATTGGTTCGTGGGAGGCTTCTTTCTGATCGTGGCGGGATCGCTGCTGGGATTTCTGGTGCATAACTGGTCGCCGGCAAAAATCTTCATGGGTGACTCGGGCAGCTACTTCCTGGGCTTCAGCATCGCCTGCATGACGATCCTGGGAACGTTTTATTCGTCAGCCGATAGCAATTCTCATGTGGCTCTGGCTCCGTTGTGCGTCATGGCGGTTCCGTTGTACGACATTTGTTCGGTGATCTTGATCCGACTTTGGGAGGGTCGAAGTCCGTTCCAGGCGGATAAACGCCACTTCTCGCACCGGCTGGTCGCACTGGGGCTGACCAAGGTTCAAGCCGTGCTGACAGTCCACCTGACGACATTGACCACCGGGTTGCTGGGGTTGACCTTGTATGCTGTTTCCACTTGGGCTGCCGGCTTGGTTATTCTGGCATGTGTGGGTTGCGTGCTGGCGATTATTGCCATCCTTGAGGCGGCACCTCGAGGCGAAGCATGAGATCATCGCCGTTCGTTGCCACAAGCTCCTGAATCGTTCCCGCGCCGAGTTTGCCAATGCCGCCAGCCCCTGAACTACGAACTGCTCAACAGCGTCCGCCAGGGCAAATAGGGGAAATGGGTCTGGCGCGGCATTCTGCTATTTGGCAAACGGGCTTGGCGGCGATGTGTTCGACGCTCTTCTCTGTGCGTTTTTTCTTGCCGGCGGAATCGGCGGCACAGGGAGAAACGCTGTGGATCGTGGTCTTGTGGATCGTTTGTGGACTGGCCTGCGCGGCTGCATCGTGGTGTGGGTCTCTACCACGAATCCGGCTGGATTGGCTCGATGGTGCTGTCGCACTCTGGATCGGCTGCCAGATCGCATCGGGAATTGCGGTCGTCCTGACGACGGGTGAAAAACGCAGTGCCGTGAACATGACTTGGGAGTGGGTCGGGCTCGGGATCACATGGCTCATTGTCCGGCACTTCGTCCTGGGAACGGGAGCGAGACGGGCAATTCAAGTCGGAATGATTGTGACCGGAACCGTTTTGGCCGGATACGGCCTGTATCAGCACTACGTCTCTCATCCGCAGTTGGTCGCCGAATACGGGCCATTGTTCGACCGCTTGCGCACGGCGACCGGTTCGGAGGCGGCATCGATTAAGCAACGACTGAGTCAGGACGGGGTTCCCACAGAGGGCCCTGCCCTGATCTTGTTTGAAAAGCGGCTGCGCGACAGTCGCGAACCGCTCGGCCTCTTCGCGTTGGCCAACACCTTTGGCGGATGCCTGGCTGTCTGTTTATTGCTGGCAATCGGTGAGGTTCTGTTGAGGAGACAGCAAGGGGTATCCTGGAGTCATTTGATACCGCTGTTCGTCGCTATTGCTGTGATGGCTTGGTGCCTGCTACTCACGAAGAGTCGCACAGCTTTTTTGGGGACAGCCGTGGGGTTGTCTCTGCTGGTGTTATCTCAAGTCCGGGTGTCCGTTGGCGTGCGACGACTACTATGGCCGGTCGCGTTGTCGTGCGCTGCCGTTGGCATCTCAGCGATCGCGCTGCTCGCACTTGGCGGGTTGGACAAACAGGTGCTGTCAGAGGCCCCCAAATCACTGTCCTATCGATTTCAATACTGGCTGGCGACAGCTCGACTTATTCGCGATCACGCTTGGTTAGGGGTCGGCCCCGGCAATTTTCGGCAACACTATCTGAAGTACAAACTCCCGGTTGCCAGTGAAGAGATTGCAGATCCTCACAATCTGTTTTTCGATGTGATGGCGACTGGCGGGATTGGCTCGGGAGTCGGCTTACTGCTTTTCCTGAGCGGCGCGATGCTGGCCAGTTGCCGTTCAATCGGAGCGATTTCATCAGACGTCGGAACGCGATCTCGTTCACAAGACGATGGCGGATTAGCGATCGAACCG
>CBIHQO010000611.1:0-4672 GCA_966211735.1 uncultured Schlesneria sp. | reverse complement strand
TACCCCCATTGACCATAGTCGATCCACAAGTCCATCGGCACATCGCCGTCTGCGGCATAGTTGCTCCATGCAAACAGACTCTTGGGCGAACGAAGGATGGATTCTCCCGAACGAGCTTCCTCCAAATGATGGTTAAGTTCGATTGACCCTTTGTTGAGTGCTATGGAGAAAATCGACGTGTCATTCGGGTGCATCTCCAAAGAGTCGCACGTAACTCGGGAACGCACCCACAGTCCTAACGTTGCCAACGCCATCACCAGCGTGACTACGCCCGCTTTCCGTCGCCATCCGTGGATGAAGGTATGCATGGGCTCATGATACAACAAAACAGTGCGCTGGCGTCTCTATCCAGTTCGTGCTTTTGTCGCCAAGGCCTTTCAGATTGTTAGGTGGGAGTTGATTGAGGTCGGTATTACGACATCGCAGTCGCGGATGGCCACCTCTAAGGCCAGCACCGCATCGTCGATCGTGCCGTAGCGTTCAATCGAAGAGTTATGCTGAAGCATAACCTACGGGTTCAGTTACGCTTCGCCTGGTCGGTCACTAGAATCTCGTGGCGAGATTGGCGACGGGATTCTGACTACTCATTGAAGGCTTGATCGAGATGGCCACTACCGGATTCGGGATTGTCGGTTGCGGCATGATTGCGAACTTTCATGCGGAAGCGATCAAGCATATCAAAGGGGCGAAGCTCGTGGCGTGCTGCAGTTCTCGCCAGGAAGCGGCGGACAAGTTTGGGGCGGCGAATCCCGGCACGAAGGTCTATGGCAAGCTGGACGACATGCTGGCGGACGGCAACGTGCAGATCGTCATCGTTTGTACCCCCAGCGGGGCTCATCTGGAACCGGCCGTGAAGGCGGCGAATGCGGGCAAGCATGTGGTGATCGAGAAGCCGATGGAAATCACCTTGAAGCGGTGTGATGCCATCCTGGAGGCCTGCCGCAAAAACGGCGTGTTGCTCTGTCCGATCTTCCCTTCGCGATTCAGCCCGGCCAACATCGCTTTGAAAGAAGCGATCGACGAGGGGCGGTTTGGCAGATTGACGCTGGGCGACACCTATGTGAAATGGTGGCGCACGCAGGGGTATTACGATCAGGGGGGCTGGCGCGGGACCTGGGCTCTGGATGGTGGCGGTGCCTACATGAACCAGGGGATTCACAACGTTGATCTGCTGCAATGGTTGATGGGGGATGTCGTAGAAGTGTGTGCTCTGACGGCCACATTGGCCCACGAACGCATTGAAGTTGAAGATGTCGGTGTCGCCGCAATCAAGTTCAAGAATGGGGCGGTCGGTACGATGGAATGTTCGACGAGTGCCTGGCCCGGACATTTGAAGAAGACGGAGATCCATGGAACAAGCGGCTCGGTCATCGTCGAGCAGGATAATGTGCTGATGTGGCAGTTTGAAAAGCCAAAAGCCAAGGATAAAACGATCCTCGAAAAGTTCGCTCGTCAAGCCGGCGGGACGGGCGGCGCAGCCGACCCGAAGGCGATCAGCTATGTCGGGCACATGGAACAACTGAAAGACTTCATGAAGGCGATCCAGACAGGGCGAGCACCGCGAATCACGGGTGAAGAAGGTCGCAAAGCGGTCGAGATTGTGCTGGCGATCTATCAGTCGGCCTGGACGGGGAAGCGGGTGACGTTGCCGCTGGTGAAGGATCCGAAGCGACCGGTGTAGACCGGTGTAAAAATGCATTGCAAATTGCCAAATGCAAATTGCAAATTGAGAATTGGAAGACGTAGAAACACGTTGAGTTCGATTGATCGGTAAGGTTATTGCATGTCATTTCGACGTTATATTCTGGCTTCTCGATCTCCGCGGCGGTTGGAACTGCTGCAGCAGATCGTACATCCTGTGCTGATCGAGGTTCGTCCGCCGGCAGTCTCCGAGGAAGCAGGTTTTGGAGACTGCACCGACCTGGCGGCGATCAAGGGGCGGTTGCAGGAGATCGCTCGGCATAAGGCAGAGCAAGTTCGCACTGCGCTCAATGCAGAAGAAGCGGAACTGCACGAGTTGCCACGCACACTGCTGATCTCGGCCGATACGACGGTTGTGGCCACGGATCGCGAGGGGAACCCCGTGGTACTGGGGAATCCTCCAGAGCACGATGACTGGCGTGAAGTCGTGGCCGATTGGTTCAGGCACTTTTATGCGGGCCACACGCATTCGGCTTTGACGGCGGTCTATGTCACCACGCCGGATGGGCGTTTCGCCGAGCAACTGGTTGAGACGCGCGTGACGATTCGCAGTGACATCGAACGCTGGCTGAATTGGTATTTGTTGACGGGTGAGCCTCGCGGGAAAGCAGGCGGTTACGCGTTGCAAGGGGCGGGGAGCGTCTTCATTGAACGCGTGGAGGGAAGCCTGAGCAACGTCGTGGGGCTACCGCTGGAAGCCCTGTTAGAACTTTTTGCAGAAGCTCGACTCAAATAAACAAAACATGATCTGTGATCGTAGACAATCAGATTGACTCGCCAGATTGTGGTTCAATGCCAATAATCGCAGGCGACAAATTTCAGCACTTCCTCGTTCCATCGGCTGATCTGTGTATGCCGGTCGGAACTTCAGCTTCAAATCGAAGGATTGATCAATGAAAACCTTGTGGGTTGTGTTCTCCACCGTTGCGCTGACTTGTGCTGTTGGCATCTCGCATTCCCACGGCGCCCAAGCCGTCGATGCGGTCCCTGATACGGCTGCCGTCGTGCTGCGTTGGAAAGCCCCCGAAACTTCCGTGGGTAAGCTCGCCGATTTCGTCGATGCCGTCCAACCGGGTTTCGGAGCCACTGTGAAACAAAGTGTGCCAGCGATCGGACAGGCGATTGGGAACCCCGGCCTGAAAGGCGTTGACCTTAGCCAGGACATCTGGGTCGTCATGTTCGCCGAGCCCCAGGTCGCACCGACGATCGTGTTCCTGATGACCGCCAAAGATGTGGATGATGTGAAGGACGCTTTGGGAGCGGCATTCGAAGTTCACTCCGACGGAAAGTTAGTGGCTTATTCGCAGAACGACGATGCCTTGGAAGAAATTCGGCAGCGGCTAGGCGGTGAAGGGAAGTCTCTGCTCACCATCATCGACGCGAATTCCAAGAAGCTGTTTGACGCATCCGATGTCGCGCTGCTTGTCAATGTGAAGCAATTGACTGAAGACTTTTCGGATGAGTTGGACGAAGCCGAACCGCAACTCGACGTCCTAATCGATCAACTCACGAACGCCTTGCCGGAAGCTCAACGCCCTCAGTTGGAAGCGGCGTTTGATATGTACCGAACGCTCGGCAAGGCATTGTTGGCCGGTATTCGCGACACGAACAGCTTTGTGCTGGGAGCGTCGTTCACCAAGACGGCCATTCGACTCGAAGACCGTGTGCAACTGACCGACGGCAGCGACACGTCGAAGTTTCTGGCTCGCCAGACACCGGGCGACCTGGCACTGATGGGGAAGCTGCCTGCCGGCAAGGCCGCTTACGTCGGCTTCAAGGGCGATCTGTCGAACATGATCGAATGGTCGATGCAGCTGACGAAGGGAATGCTGACCGATGCGACCGACGAACAGAAAGCGGAACTCGATGCGGCGATGAAGGGATTGGCGAAGATCAAGTACGAAGAGATGGCAATGTATCTGGATCTGTCGCCAAAGGCTCCCGGCCTTCACAGCGGCGGGGTCACGGTGGTCAACTCAACCAAAGGCCTGAGAGAACTCAGTCACAAGCTGCTGAAGTCGATGAGTGAAGTGCAGACGCCGGCATTTACACAGAAGACGACGCTGGAGCCGAATGCCGAAAAGATCGGTGGCGTGGATGTCGATCGCGTCACCATCAAGCAGGAATTCGAAGATTCCAACCCCGGCGCAGAAGTTCAACAAAAAGTGATGACGGCCATATTTGGCGAGGATGGCATGCAGCAACTGGTGATGTATCAACCGACACGAACTCTGCAAACCATGGGTGGAGGCAAGGCCGAGATGCAGGCTCTGCAGGCCGCAGTTGATTCGACGAAACCAGGCGATTCAGCCGCCGCAACCGCCGCTCGCAAGCGGTTTCCTGCCAAGGCGAATCTTATCGCGTTGTTCGATGTCGCACGCATGGTCCAGAACGGCGCGCAACTGGCTGGCGAGCAAGACGTACCGATTAATGCAGAGGCGTTGAGCGGCCTGAAGCTCGAACCCTCGTTTATCGGCTTCTCGATCGGAACCGAAGCCAACTCGTTGCAATCGCAGTTTGAAGTTCCGGTGCTTCAGGTGCAGAACATTGCCAAGCTGATCGGCATCTTCCAGCAACAATAACCGCGCTGTCGATCGTCGAAGCAAACTTACCGAGAGTCGCATCAATACGTGCGTCGTCTCTCCATGGCAATTCGTCGAACTAAGGGAGCCTGATGAGACTATCGCATTGCATACCGGCCGGAATGGCACTCGTGTTGGCGATCTCGACGGCAGCGTCTGCTGGGGACGCAGCTGCGCGGGATCTGATCAACACGGTGATCGAAAAAAATGGCGGAGAAGTTCTGCTGGCGAAGTTCCCCGCCAGGACTTCGAAGATCAAGGGGACGCTGTATCTCATTGGATCCCCCACCCCCATGTCTGGCGAACTCTCTTCGCAAGGAGGAGACCAGCATCGGATGGCGGTTTCTCTATCCGCCGACGGTCAGTCGATCGGTTTTACAAGTGTCTTG
>CBIHQO010000610.1:0-4672 GCA_966211735.1 uncultured Schlesneria sp. | reverse complement strand
GGCAGCGCACTGACTTATCAGCAGCGGATCGCGGTACTGTGGGCATGGTGCCTGTGCCGCGAAGCCCTGTTGATCCTGCCTCAAACAATCCCAGTGGCGCCGCTGCTGTTGATCGTGCTGTTCCGCAACCTATTCTTCACCGATCAGTGGTATCCAAATCAGGGTCGCGATTGCTTACGAGTTTTGTTTGCGACAGCGGTGCTGCTGGTGCTTGGTGGCGGGGCGACTCATGCCGCGCAGGCCATTTGCTGGGAAGTCTCCAACGAACTACGCGAACTTGTCCGACTGACGGGAATTGGTCCACTGGCGTTGCTCTGCTGCAAATCGCTGGCTCGTTGGGTCACGATCGGCTGCTCGGTGCTGGTGCTGACGCCGCTCGTCTGTTTCACCATGACCTTGGGCGGAGCGAACACGGCTCAACTTGCCGCGTATGGTTGGGGATTACTGATGCTGACCCTGTTGACAGCCAGCATGGCCGCACTCGCTGGAGTGATTTCGACGGAAAGTGCAAACACGTCGACCACGGCCGCGATGACCACGTTTATCCTGATGCTGCTGTATCACATGTTGTTCTGGATGACAGCACTGGCGATTCTGATCGCGACCTGGCTTGCGACGGGAGACTGGTCCGCGCCACATACGTCGTGGTGGCAAAGCCTGGCCGATTTGCCGTGGCAGTCGGCACCCGTCATGGTGATCCTGCGGATCAGTTCGGCCCCCGAATTGTTTGATCCGCTGTCGCCCTCCTACTGGATGCATTTCCTGGCGGCATGTTGCATCTTTCGTTATGCCGCCATCATCATGATCAATCGCTTCCGCTCGTTGACGAGTACGGATCACGCCGAGTCATCAGAAGTCAGTGAGGGCTCTGTTGTCACTGGACGACCTCGGTGTGGGGCGGCTCCGCTTTATTGGAAGGACGCCTACGTGCTGATCGGGTTGCGATCGCGGCGAAGCTGGAACGTGGTCTACTTCCTGCTGGCGAATGTGGTGGTCTTTTCTGGATTGCTGCAATGGAACACCACCCTTCCGCTCGCGGTCGGGATCATCGCCGAATGTGCCTGCCCGATCCTATTCGCGGTCCGATTCGATTCATTACTTTCGGCCGAGTTTCGACAGAAGACCTGGCACGACCTGATGCTGTTGCCGATTGATCGGTCCAGTGTCCTCTGGGCCAAAGCTCAAGCGATCTGCTGGGAACATCAACTGGCGGCACTGCCGATCGGTATCGCGATTGCATTCGCGGCTCTTCGCGATCCGACGGTCATCTTCATGACAGGCGTCATTGCTGCCTTGGCCGGAGTGCTCTTGTGCCAGGTGTCTGCGATTTACTATGTCACGGCCAAGCATTGGTGGAGTGGTCCCAGTCAGATGCTGGGATTCCTGACGCTCGTCGTCTTTTGTGCGGTGATCTGGGTTAACTTTCCGATCTGGCCCGGCTTTATCATGGTCGTGGCGATATTGGGCGTCACGACAATTCCGATTCAGCAATTTATCAATCAAAGCCTGGATCGGTGGATGGAATCGCCCGAATATCAAACGAAGGTCAGCTCATCGTGAACTGCACGAGGGCCATATCGGTGAAGATGACCGATTGTCGCTCGCGACGCCGGTTCGATGCCTGCAATTTATGATTTCTCTCGTCGGCTTGCCCCGGGCCACTCCGGCCGCGATTATGGGGGAACTTGCGTCTGATGGCCGTCTTGTTCGGGCGGAGCCGATCTGGCGTATCGCCTGGAGATGACTGCTGATGGAATGGATTGATACACACTGCCACCTGGACGAAGAATCGTTTACGCAGGACTGCGCCGACACGATTCAACGTGCTGTCGACGCGGGTGTGAAGACGATGATCGCCGTGGGCATCACGCTCGATAGTTGTCGTCGCGTCGTTGAACTGGCCCAGAAATATTCCTGCGTCTACGCGATCGTGGGTCTGCATCCCAACTACGTCTCGGCAGCGCAGCCGGGCGATTGGGAACAGATCGTCGAATTGATGAAGGCCCCCAAAGTGGTGGGCCTGGGTGAGACGGGGCTCGACAAGTATTGGGACTATGCGCCGATCGATCTGCAGATCGAATTCTTCAATCGTCACCTTGAGCTGTCCCGACAGTTGAACCTGCCGTTCGTCGTTCATTGCCGTGAAGCCGAAGCAGAAACGGTGACTGTGTTAAGGCAACATGCCGCGGCCGGTCCCTTGAACGGAGCGATGCATTCGTTCTGCGGTTCCGCAGAAACAGCAGCCGCCTGCCTTGAGATGGGGATGCATCTGTCGTTCGCCGGCATGCTGACGTTCAAGAAGAATGATGCGCTGCGGCAACTGGCGGCGACTCTGCCCCTGGATCGGCTGCTGGTCGAAACGGATTCGCCATACCTCGCACCGACTCCTTATCGCAGCAAGCGCAACGAACCGGCTCACGTCCGTTTGACCGCCGCCTGCCTGGCCGAAGCGCGCGGGAACTCCAAAGAAGAAGTCGCCGCCGCAACCACCCGAAACGCCCGCCGTCTGTTCCAACTGCCGGAGTCATGAATTCCGACGGGCGTAAGAGATGGGGTTACTTGCCGATGTCGAACTTGAACGTATTGCCACTCTCCTGGACCTCGACGACCAGGCCAAGGCGATCATAGGCAACAAAGTCTTCGATTGTCGGTTTGGGTTCGACGGATCCCAGGTCATAGATGATCACGGAGTTCGTTCCCAGCGCTGGGCCGTGAGCCGCATCGATCGAATACTTGCCGTGCGAAACCATCGCCCATGCTCGCGGCTTGTTCTTGTCTTGCGGTATGAGAGCGATCATCCCCCAGCGAAGTGGCTTGCCGTTCAGTGTGATTTCTCCCGCGACGGGGGCTCGCTTCACATCGGCCAGCAAACCGTTGGCCTGCAGCCATTCGCCAAGTCGATCTTTCCAGCCGTAGACGGCCGGGTCAGCGGGGGCCAGGCCGACGCCATGAGGCCCGTTCTGATAGACATGCAGTTCGGCGGGGACTTTTGCTTTTCGACAGGCCGCAAAGAACGCCAGGCTGTTTTCGACGGGGACTCCGGGATCCTCGCCAGTGTGAAACAGGAACGTTGGTGGCGTCTGCGGAGTGACCTGTTTGTCGTTGGAGAGATTGTCCAACAGTTCAGGCGTCGCCTGATCACCCAATAGATTCTTGGCCGATCCAGTATGAGCGAACTTCTCGGTCAGGCTGATCACGGGATAGCAGAGGACTGCGAAGTCGGGGCGCGAACTTTGTTGAGCCACGGGATCGGTGCTCGCTTTGTCTCCGTCATCAAAATGAGTCGCCGCCGTCGAAGCGAGGTGTCCGCCCGCCGAGAACCCCAGGATCCCGATCCGATTTGGGGCGACACCGAATTTCTCGGCATTCGCGCGGACGTATCGGATCGCTCGCTCAGCGTCCTGCAGCGGAGCGGGATGGCGGTAACGAGGGGCCAGGCGATACTTCAACACGAAGCCCGCGACACCGATTGAATTGGCCCACTTGGCGACTTGATGGCCTTCGTGATCGGTTGCCAACGCTCCATATCCGCCGCCGGGACAAATCACGATCGCGGCACCGGTCGCCTTGTCCTTGGCAGGCAAGTAGGCTCGAAGTTCAGGCTTGTCGCGCTCTTCGTCGCCCGCGGCATTCGGAGCCCCATTCGGCCAGATCAAGATCGGCTCAGGCCCCGCCGCATTGACCGAAGCAGGCAACATCAGCAGGCCACCACAAACAATCACCGCCCAGGCAAAACGCGACATCGAGCCATCCTCCCGTTGAATCGTCATAGAATGCCACGCGGGGATTCTAACTCGGATGGTTCGAAATTGACTATCTCCGCTACTGCTTCTGTGCTAGCCGCGACTGTGCAATTCTTGACTGGTAAACTCTTCGCTGCTCTTCCGTTAGCAGTCCATAGTTCAATACATCTCGACACTCTTCTTCCGAAGACGCAATATCGCCGAGTCGAACCACATCTCCGCTGCTCAATCCGACCATCACCAACTCAGGGTGTTCCCGCCGGGCACTCCACAGTTCTTCGGCAGTCAAATCGCTGGGAGTTGACCACAGTTCTGAGCGTTTGGGCGTCGATATCAGCAAGATTGCGTCATGTCCGTCTGCTTTGATCAAGTGTGCATCGTTTGTCAGAAAGATCGATGTCGAGGATTCTCCAGCGAAAGCCGAGTAGTTTTCAATCGTGGTTGCAGCCGCAAGGTTTTGTGCGTCATCCCACGGTTGGCGAATGTCATATCGCTCCGCAATCTGACTGCTCGTCAACATTGGCAGCAGCACGGCTCGCCAACTCTGTATTGTTTCCCCTCCAGCGGTCGTTTCGACGGCCATGCGGTTCGGAGGGTAACTGTTATTCAACACATAATACGCATCCAAACCATATGCGATACTCCGCAATCTCCACCTCATAGCCACTCGTTTGGCATCGTCCTTTGTCATCATGACTGATGGTATGACCCAAATGAGCAGAGCTGCGCCAAGAAGGATTGCAATCGCCAGTAAGTGTCCCAATCGAATATTCACGGCGATCTCGTGGGGATAGCGTCTTTCCGGTGCCTCTTTGTACATCGGCTCACCTTCCCAAAACCGTGTAATCGCCACGTCGCCCTGACGTAGGTATTGTCACTTCAGTCAAAGTTGCATTGCAACACCATTTGTCCCTGCATCTATTTTGGGC
>CBIHQO010000609.1:0-4689 GCA_966211735.1 uncultured Schlesneria sp. | reverse complement strand
ATCGAAAATGCAGAGCCCCTCAAATCTGCAGGACTTCCCCAATGAAAATCAGGAAGTTTTCGGAGGAACACCGAATGCAGGGGCGGTACTCGGCCGATTTGCCGAATTTAAAGTCAGTAGCTAACGTCTTTGAAAGGACCAAGTCAATGGGATTTGTGCGACTGGCCGTGGGTAATGTCTACGGCGTGATTGTATTCGCACTGTTTATTGCCGTGCTCGGCGCGGTGGCGCTCGTCACGATCCCGGTTGATATTCTGCCACAATTCAAGACCCCCGCAGTACAGGTTTTGACGTTTTTTAACGGCATGCCCGCCCGCTCTACGGAACGGACCATTACGGACCGGGTCGAACGCTGGGTGAATCAGGCACCGGGAGTGGCAAATGTCGAGTCGCGATCCGTCACGGGCGTGAGTGTCGTCAAGCTCTATTTTCAGGACAGCATTGATCCCAGTACCGCGCTCACGCAGACAAATTCATTGACGGGAGCTGCGATGCCGTATCTTCCCACCAACACTCTGCCTCCAGTGTCGCTGCCGTTCGATGCAACCGGGACGCTTCCACTAGGAATTCTGACCGTTAGTAATTCGGGAATGGCTGAGCAAGAGGTGAAGGATCTTGCTCGCGTCGAAGTTCGAAACCGCCTGGGGGCGGTGCGCGGGTGTGTGGCACCGGTTGTGGTCGGCGGCAAGGATCGGCGCGTGATGGTCTACCTTGATCGACACAAACTCGAAGCGAGAGAGCTGTCGCCAGTTGATGTGGTTAGGGCTCTCGACTCGGGCAATATGATGGTTTCGCCCGGGACCGCCTACATTGGAGACAGCCAGTACTCGTTAGATACAAATGCGATGGCGCGTACTGTAGACGATATCAACGACCTTCCTGTGGTATTTGAGGCAGACCGCAATATTCTACTGCGTGACGTCGCTACGGCACAGGATGACGCTGTCATCCAGAAATCACGTGTGCGCGTGAATGGACGTCAGCAAGTCTTCGTTCCGATCTATCGCCAGCAGGGGGCCAGCAGCTTGGCCGTAGCGGACGGCGTGAAAGCAGCCGTCCCGGAGATGGAGAGCGAACTGCCGGCGGGGAGTAAACTGGATTTCGTCATTGACCAGTCGGAATACGTCCGTAAAGCGATTGAGAGCCTGGTACACGAAGGGGTTGTCGGAGCGATCCTAGTGTCACTGATGATTCTCGTCTTCCTCGGCGACTGGAAGATGACCGTTATCGCGTCCTTGTCGTTGCCCCTGGCCGTCCTAGGAGCAATCGTCGGGTTGAGTGTGACGGGAAACACAATCAATGTGATGACTCTCGGAGGCCTCTTTCTCGCCATCGGTCCGCTCGTCGATAACGCGATCGTCGTTCTGGAGAATGTTCACCGGCACATGGGAATGGGCAAGTCTGCGTTTCAGGCATCGCTGGACGCCACGTCCGAACTGACTCTACCGGTCGTTGTCGCCACAGTCGCGCTGATCATTGTGCTCTGTCCGGTGGCACTCACACCCGGCGTCGGGGGATTTCTATTCAAGCCGTTAACGATTGCCGTAGCTTTTGCAATGGTCGTTTCGTTCGCCTTGTCGTGGACATTTGTTCCTTCGCTCTGTGCAAAAATGTTACGCGGGCAAGGGCAGCATGGCCACGGTCATGGAAGCGAGCACCGACGTGACCATCCCCTAACGGAGCGGACCTCGCCGGGACTATTTGCGTCAATCTATCAACAAATCGATGCGTTCTTGCAATGGATCACACAGTTATATGAAATGGTTCTTCTGTGGTGCCTTGCTCACCGCGCAATCGTCCTGGTGGCCGTCGGTTGCCTGTTTCTGGTGTCACTGAGCCTGTCTCGCTTTATCGGCCAAGAATTCTTCCCACCCGTCGATGCCGGCCAACTCAGCATTCAAGTCCGTGCCCCATCACACTTGCGACTGGATGCGACCGAACGGCGGATTGTCGACGTCGAACGCCTGATCGCCGAGGTGATTCCGCCGCACGAACTGGAGATGGTGGTCTCGGAAATCGGACTCAACAACGACTGGTCTGCCGCGTATTCCCTTAACGCCGGGCAGCAGGACACAGTAATCCGACTACAGCTGTCGGCCGAGCGGACCCGCTCCGCGCAGCAGTACGCCATCGCACTGCGAAAGGCCTGTGCGAAGAATCCGGAATTCTCTGATTTGGAATTCAGTTTCGATACCGGGGGTATGGTCTCCGCGGCATTGAATTTCGGCGCGTCGTCTCCGATTGACATTCAGATCACGGGCGGGACTCCCGATGAGAAATTCGCTCTCGCCCATAAAGTGCGCGCCGCGGTACGCAATGTCCGCGGGGCTGCCGATGTTCGCGTTCTGCAACGCAATGATTCGCCATATCTAACACTCGATGTCGACCGCGAAAAGGCAGCGTCGATCGGTCTGTCCGCACGGGATGTAGTCATGCAGGTCGTCACGGCAATGAACTCCAGCATTGCGCTCACGCGTAATTTCTGGATCGATCCGAAAAGTGGGAATCAATACTTCGTCGCCGTACAGTACCCGGATGATCCAAACTTTCGCATGAATGACTTGAGTCAGATCTATGCGACCGGTAGCAATCAGAAAACGCCGATCCGGCTGAGTTCGCTGGTCACTATGCGGGAGACAACTCAAGCAGTCGAGTTCAATCACGTGGGCCTGAAACGGGTCGTTGACGTGATGGTCAATACTCAAAACCGTGACATAGGCAGCTTAGCGTCCGATATCCAGCAGTCACTGAAGGCGATTGAGATCCCGGCGGGGATGCGGATCGAACTTAAAGGCGAATACGCGAGGATGATTGAATCTTTTCACAGTTTAAGCATCGGATTGGCTCTGGCGTCACTTTTGGTCTATCTGTTGATGGTCCCGATGATGCGATCCTTTCTGATGCCGATGATCATTATGGCCGCGGTGCCGCTGGGACTGATTGGCGTTCTCACGATGTTGTGGTCAACCAATACCACGCTGAACGTGCAATCCGAAATGGGGATCATCTTCCTCGTGGGGATCGTGGTGTCCCAGGGGGTGATGCTGATGGACTTTGCGAATCAACTTCGCAAACAGGGCCGAACGGTGTTTGAAGCAATCACGCAGTCTGCGGTCATCCGTTTTCGTCCCATCATGATGACGTTTCTGGCGACGTTTCTGGACTTGCTTCCCATGGCAATTGGACTCGGACGCGGTAGCGAATCACTGACACCGCTGGCTCGAGCCGTTGTCGGCGGCCTGCTATCGAGCACACCCCTGACGCTGATCATCATCCCGATCTTGTTTACTCTCCTCGTGTCCGACAACAAAAACACTCACCCGCACTCGGACGCGTTACACCCGGCTGAACAACACTGAGTTCGCAGAGAGGCCCTCGCAGATGCATTCCACCGAACCGGAGGCGTTTCCCGGAATAGCCGGCGTCGGACAGACGAAATCGAGCATCCAGCAACATGGACATTCACCGCATTTGCGACGAAAGACGAGGAGACGTCTGACGGTCGCGATACTGGCCGGAATAGTTCTGGCGGGGGTAGGGGCAGCATTCGGCGTTCTGAATGGATTCCTGCCTGATCCCGTCGGACTCGGCACCGTCACCACGGCTCAAGATCTCGAAAGCGATCAGTCTCCGCAAATCCCGACTGTCAAGGTAGTGCAGCCGAAGCGGGACAACTCCGCCGAAATGACCCTGGAGCGCATCGCGACGGTTGAACCGTACTATCGCGCCGACCTGCGCGCTCGCGCGTCGGGAATTGTTAAGCGGGTCTACTATGACATCGGTGAGGAAGTCAAACGGGGGGATGTTCTGATTGAAATCGATGTGGCCGAATTCGAACAGGATGTCGCCCAGAAGCGGAGTATCATTGTCCAACGCGAACAGGAGTTAAAGGTTTCCGAAGCCAAAATGAAGGACTCGCAGGCGGCCCGCGGCGTGACGGCGGCGTCGATTTCACAGCGCGAGGCAGAAGTCCAAGCCAGTACCGCAACGCGCGACTTGAAAAAGCGAAAACTTGATCGATATCGAGAATTAGCGGCACGCGGTAGTGTCGTTGGCAACGTCGTTGAAGAGGAGGAGCGGGACTATCTTTCCAGCGAGGCCGGGTTGCTAGCAGCCGGCGCCAACGTCGCGCGTGCTCAAGCGGATCACCTTGAGGCAGCAGCCAAAATTGAAGCCGCTGCGGCCGACGTCGAATTGAAACGGGCCCAGATCGAGGTCGCGCGGCGGGATCTGGACCGGGCCAGAGTCGTCGCCGACTTCGGCAAAGTCGTGGCTCCGTTTGATGGTGTCGTAGTACGCCGCAATGTCGATCCAGGGTCGTTCATCCAGAATGCCACGACAGGAAGCAGTGAAACGCTGGTTTCGATTTCCCGCATAGATCTGGTAACAGTAGTTTCCCAGTTTACTGAAAACGCCGCCCCCTACAACACACAAGGAACTACCGCAGTCATTCAGATTACTGATTTTTCAGGCGCTGCAATCTTCTCCAAGATCACCCGACTTTCTCCGACGATCCAAAATACAGATCGGACAATTCGAGTCGAGATTGACCTCTTCAACGGTGGACCGAGTGCTTATTCCCGAAGAAGGCAGTTCCTCGACGGCACCCCAGACGAGCGGCAATTAAAAGGGAGCACCGACACCTTTCCGGAACCGTCATTCTACTCTTATGTCGACGCTAAACATTTG
>CBIHQO010000608.1:0-4690 GCA_966211735.1 uncultured Schlesneria sp. | reverse complement strand
TTCCATGGGTCAAAAAGTTCGACCGAGGGGATTTCGAGTCGGGATCGTCGAAGACTGGCGTAGCCGCTGGTACGCTTCGCGGGCCGAATTCGGGGATCTCCTGATCGAAGACCATAAGCTGCGCACGTTCATCAAGAAGAAATACGAATTCGCCGCGATTCCTCGTGTCGAGATCGAACGAACTCGTGACCAGGTCGTGGTGCATCTGCACACGGCTCGTCCGGGAATCATCATTGGCCGCAAAGGCCAGGAAGTGGATCGGCTGAAGGCGGAGCTCGAGGATCTCACTGGTCGCCGTATGGACCTGAAGATCGTCGAGATCTCTCAACCGCTGAAGTCCGCAGTGTTGGTTGCAGAGGACATTGCCCAGCAGCTGGCAAAGCGAGGCAGCTTCCGCCGCGTGGTCAAGCGTTCGCTCGATCAAGTGATGGAAACGGGTGTCGACGGGATGAAGCTTGAGCTTTCTGGCCGCCTGGGTGGCGCAGAAATGTCCCGAACCGAAAAGGCCAGCCGGGGTTCAATCCCGCTGTCCACAATTCGCAAACACATTGACTATGGGTTTGCAATAGCGAAGACAACGATGGGTGTCATCGGGGTCAAAGTTTGGATTAACCTCGGCGAATACGAACAGCAGGAGCAGAACGATGGCACTCATGCCCAAGCGGGTAAAGCACCGCAAAGAGCAAAGAGGGCGCGTAAAAGGTAATGCCAGCCGCGGCGTCACGGTTTCGTTTGGTGACTGGGGCTTGCAGGCTATGGAAGCCGGCCGGGTTCGCGGAAACACAATCGAAGCCTGCCGAGTGGCGGTGTCACAATACGTCCGTGGTGAAGGCAAGCTTTACATTCGCATTTTCCCAAACAAGCCCATGACCGCGCGTCCGTTGGAAACGCGAATGGGTACCGGGAAAGGTGAGCCCGATCACTGGGTGGCCGTGATTCGTCCAGGTAAGGTGTTGTTTGAACTGGCAGGTGTTAGCGAAGCGGCAGCACGTGAGTGCTTTGCCCGTGTTGCTTATAAGCTGCCAGTGCGCGTTCGTCTGGTCGGTCGGACTCATTAGTCTGCGGGTTGGCTTATTGAGCCGCACGCAAGTAGGGTAGGGTCATGAAAGATTTGAATAACGAACAGCTGGAACTCCAGTTGAACGAAACATGCCGTGAACGGCTGGATATGAAGATGAAGGCGGCCTCGGATAAGACCGTCGGACATCGCAGCAAGAAATTGCGACGAGATATTGCTCGCGTTATGACCGAATTGCGGTCACGCGAAATCGCAGCTCAGAAAAAGAGCTGATTGTCGTCGGCTGAGTAGTGAAGACAAATCGTCAAGTTTTGCGAGAGCGGAAGATGCGTAAGCGAGAGATCGGGATCGTAACGTCTGATGGTGCCGATAAGACGCGCCGTGTTGAAGTCGAACGTGTGTTGGCACATGCCAAGTACGGAAAGACGATTCGACGCCGAACCGTCTGCCACGTCCATGACGAAGAAAACACATCCAAGACTGGCGACCGAGTTGAGATCGTGGAAAGCCGGCCGCTGTCCCGTTTGAAACGCTGGCGACTGGTCAAGGTTCTCTAAACGCACAACTGTTTGACACGTCATTGTAGATGTTGAGTGTGACTTATGATACAAATGCAGACGATCGTTGACGTTGCCGACAATTCTGGCGCCAAAAGCGCCCGGTGCATCAAAGTACTGGGAAGCTCTGGACGCCGAACGGCTGGCTTGGGAGATATCATCGTTGTCGCTGTCCAGAAGGCAACGACAACTGGTGTCATCAAGCGAAAAGCGGTTGTGAAGGCGGTTATTGTCCGCACGAAGCAACCAACCGGTCGTGCCGACGGTAGTTCGGTTCGCTTTGATTCGAACGCCGTCGTGATCGTTGACGATGAGAACAATCCAAAGGGCAGTCGCATCTTCGGAGCGGTCGCTCGTGAATTACGTGAACGCAGGTTCATGAAGATTGTCAGCTTGGCTCCGGAAGTTGTGTGATTACATCGATTGACTCGCAGGCAAGAACAGCCCTGCAGCGAAGAGGCATGTGATGAGAATTCTGAAGGGTGACATGGTTGTGGTGAGTGCGGGTGATGACCGCGCTAAGCAGCCTCGTCGAGTGCTTCGCCTGGTTGAAGGCGGGGCCCGGATTGTCGTTGAAGGCGTGAATCGCGTCTATCGCCATGTGCGAAAGGGCCACCCAAAGAGCCCGCAAGGCGGGCGATTGTCGGTGGAAATGCCGATCGCCGTCAGCAATGTGCAGGTTTACTGCCCGAAGTGCAACCGCGGCGTTCGTGTCGGAAGTCGCGTTGATGAAGCCGGGAAAAAGTTTCGCGGTTGCCGGAAGTGCGGATCGCAACTGACCGCCAACAAGTGAACGACAAACAGTCTGCAAGACAATTGACGGAATAAGGCTGAAGCCCAATGAGTGCCCTGCAAACGAAGTATCGAACAGAAATCGTTCCCCGGCTGAAAGAGAAGCTCGGCGGTCGTAACGTGCATGCCATTCCGAAGATCGAAAAGGTCGTACTGAGCATGGGGCTCGGTAAGTCCGTCGGTGAGCGAAAGCGATTGGAAGAGGCTGTCGAGCAACTCGGTATGATCGCTGGCCAGAAGCCACGAATCACCCGTGCTCGACGAGCAATCTCTGGCTTCCGCTTGCGCGAAGGCATGGAAATCGGTTGTGCGGTGACTTTGCGATCGAAGCGGATGTACGAGTTTCTCGAACGCCTGATTCACATCGTCCTGCCACGCGTTCGCGACTTTCGTGGCGTGAATGGAAAAGGCTTTGACGGTCGCGGCAATTTCAGCATGGGATTGTCGGAACAGATGGTGTTCCCCGAATTGAATCCAGATAAGGTTTCTTTCGTCCAGGGGATGAACATCGCGGTCGTCACGACTGCAAAGACGGATGATGAAGGACGACAACTGTTGCAGGAAATCGGGTTCCCGTTCAAGAAGGAATAGGGAAACGCAGCAATCGGATCGACGATAGCAGGTCGAGTCAGACAAGAATCGGAGCATTTCAGTGGCAACGCAAGCACATGTGGTTAAGGCGGCTAAGAAGCCGAAGTTCTCATCACGGATTGAACATCGATGTCAACTCTGCGGACGTCCACGCAGTGTGTATCGACGTTTCAAGCTGTGCCGGATCTGCTTCCGAAACATGAGCTTGGATGGATTGATCCCTGGCGTACGCAAAGCAAGCTGGTAAGTTGCCGACGTGGCAACGAGTGATTTGGGACAGGAAGAAACAGAATGCCGGATCCCGTAGCGGATATGTTGACGTGCGTGCGAAACGCGGTTGCCGCCGAGCGACCGACCGTTGAGCTTCCGAGCTCAAAGTTGCGGGTGTCTATTGCGGACGCGATGCAACGACACGGTTATATTTGGGACTACGAAGTTGTGACTCCAGAGGACGCCGCGTATAAGGCTCGCCTGCGGATCAATCTGAAGTACGGCCCGACCGGCGAACGAGTGATCCAGAAGATCGCCTGTGTCAGCAAGCCTGGCAAACGCGTTTACTCGTCAGTCGGCGACATCCCTAGTGTGTTGCAGGGGCTGGGCATCTGCCTGCTCTCGACGAACAAGGGTGTGCTGGGCGGCGGTGAAGCGAAGAAGGCCAATGTTGGCGGCGAAGTTCTGTGTACGATTTGGTGATTCGGATCGGATCGCCACAGCGGAAGCAAGTTTGAATCGAAGACTTGGTCAGGTGAATAATGTCTCGAGTTGGGTCAGCCGTCATTACCGTGCCTTCAGGCGTTGAAATCAAAACGCAGGACGAACAGGTCCAGGTCAAGGGAACTCACGGACAGTTGTCCATGCGAGTCCCGGATGGGATCGGTGTGGCATTTGATACAGGTAAACGTGAGCTAGCGGTGTCACGCGAAGATGATCGCCGTGAGCTGCGAGCTCTACACGGCTTGACTCGCGCACTCGTGGCGAACATGGTTCGCGGCGTAGTTCAGCCTTGGGAAAAGAAGCTGGAAATTGTTGGCGTTGGTTACCAGGCGTCATTGGCACCAGGCAAGTTGACGTTGAACGTTGGTTTCGCGAATCCGGTTGTGATTCCGATTCCGAAGGGCGTCACCTGTGAACTTCCAGACAATACACACGTGATTTTGAAGTCGGCAGACCGCCAGGCAGTCGGCCAGGTCGCCGCCAATGTTCGCAGCGTTCGTCCCCCTGAACCATACAAGGGCAAAGGGATTCGTTACGCCGGCGAGCATGTGAAGCGTAAACAAGGTAAGGCATTCGGCAGCTAACGGGCTGGCAGTCATCAGCCCCATCAGTCTGGTCTGAATTTCGGAAGTCGGTAAATGAACAAAGTTAAGCGTCTGGCGAATCAACAAGAGCGGCGAAAATATCGCGTCCGCAATCAACTGAAGTCCGGTGGACGAGTTCGATTATCGGTGTTTCGAAGCAATCGATATTTCCGGGTTCAAGCTATCGATGACACGGCGGGCAATACACTCGCGGCGGCGTCATCTGGCGAACTGACCGGAGAACCAGTCAAGGGATGTGATGCCGCGGCACAAGTGGGGCGATTGATCGCCGAGCGACTGCTGGCTGCTGGAGTCAAGGAAGTCTGCTTGGACCGCGGTGAGTATCGTTACCACGGCCGGGTGAAGGCGTTTGCGGATGGTGCTCGAGGCGCTGGACTGAATCTATAGTCGTTTCGTCGCCTTCATCAAGAAGT
>CBIHQO010000607.1:0-4691 GCA_966211735.1 uncultured Schlesneria sp. | reverse complement strand
GATGCCGCGAGAGGGAGGAAATCTCGAACAGGCCCTCACCCTGTATCAGGTTCCGTTCGTCGTAGTGTCGCACGGGACTCAGGCGGATCCCATTTTGAATTATGGGAACGCCACCGCATTGAGCCTCTGGGAGATGCCGGTCGAGCAACTGTTGCAGACCCCGTCGCGACTGACGGCCGAGCCGGTTCATCGGGACGAGCGAGCACAATTGATGGCGCGGACGACTCGCGATGGGTTTGTCGACGACTACCAGGGGATCCGCATCAGCGCGAAGGGACGACGGTTTCGGATCGATCAGGCGACGGTGTGGAATCTGATCAACTCGGCCGGTGAGCGCGTGGGCCAGGCGGCGACATTTTCGGAGTGGGTGTTTCTGGACTGATGCGTCGCTCTACTCTGCGTCCTTCAGGTCTCTATGTTTCAATTCAGGGCGGACACGTCAGAGTCGGGACACAGAAGGTGAAGGGCGCAGAGAAGAGCGATTGATTAGCAGGCCCAACTGTCACAAGTGTAAGGATTTGTACCACTGCTCTAGTTGCTGTTGGGTTCTGAATGATTTCTGTATAAAGCGATGCACGCGATTCGGATCGTCCAAATCAGTCTTCGGTGTTCTCGACACGAAAGGTTGTTTGGTTCATGTCCATAGCATCACCGTTGACGGTGGGGGTTCCCAAGGAATCGTTTCCAGGCGAGCGTCGAGTCGCCTTGATCCCCGCGTCCGTCGCCGCACTGAAGAAGGCGGGACTGAACGTCGTTATCGAATCATCGGCCGGAATCGAAGCGGGATTCTCTGACGACGAATACCTTGCCGTCGGTGCTCAAGTCGCTTCGCGAGACGAAGTCTTTTCGACAGCGAACACGCTGTTTCAAGTTCGCACCGCGGGAGCCAATAAATCGGCGGGTCAAGCCGACATGGGGCGCTATCGAGCGGGCCACTGTCTGATCGGCCTGTGCGACCCCTTCAGCGAACCGGGGTTGATGGCAGAACTGGCGGCAAAGCAGGTGTCATGCTTCGCACTGGAACTTCTGCCGCGTATCACGCGCGCTCAAAGTATGGACGTGCTGTCGTCGATGGCTTCGATCGCAGGATACAAGTCCGTCCTATTAGCTGCCGAACGGTTGCCGCGTTTATTCCCGATGATGATGACCGCCGCCGGGACGATTGCTCCTGCGAAGGTGTTTGTGATGGGTGTCGGGGTCGCGGGATTGCAAGCGATTGCGACCGCAAGGCGGTTAGGTGCCGTGGTGAAGGCTTATGACGTTCGCACCGCCGTGAAAGACGAGGTGCTCAGCCTGGGAGCGAAGTTTGTCGAGCTGGACCTGAATACCGACAACGCGGCGGGGGCAGGTGGCTATGCGAAAGCAATGGATGAAGAGTTCTATCGGCGGCAGCGAGAGTTGCTGACTCAGGTCGTCAGCGAAAGCGATGTGGTCATCACGACCGCGGCTATCCCCGGCAAGAAAGCACCAATGCTGGTCACGGCAGAGATGGTTCGAAAGATGCCGAAGCGGTCGATGCTGATTGACCTGGCAGCAGAACAAGGGGGAAATTGCGAACTGACACGGGCGGGCGAAACGGTCTTGGAGAACGGCGTGAGTATCGTTGGCTGTGTCAATCTGCCATCGACCGTGCCGTTTCATGCCAGCCAGATGTACGCGAAGAATATTTCGACGTTCCTGCTGTCGCAGATCAAGGGTGGCGAAATCTCGCTTAATCGTCAGGACGAACTCGTGAGCAACACGCTGGTCACCCATGAGGGCCAGGTTGTTCATCCCAAGATTCGCGAGATCCTTGGCTTGGGGCCGCTTCCGGAGGAACCGCCGGTCAGAGTGACCATGCCGCTGTACGAAGGTAACTCCTGACTGAGCGTAGTCGCTTGTGCTCGAATCTACGATTAACGCTTTTGGCTCCTGAATGGAGATGACAGAGATGCAATCGTTCGACTCGCTGCTGCTGCTTGGTGAATCAGTCGTTCGCCAGTCCCCTTCGGCCATGCAGATGGTGACGATCTTCGTATTGGGAATTTACATCGGCGTGGAGGTGATCACCAAGATTCCGCCGACGCTGCATACGCCGTTGATGTCGGGATCGAATGCGATCTCGGGCATCACGTTGATGGGTGCGATCCTGGCGGCGGGGCAGGGAAGCCACTGGTTCCTGCGATTGCTGGGAGCGATCGCGGTGGCGTTTGCGATGATTAACGTGGTGGGGGGCTTTCTGGTGACGCACCGGATGCTCGCCATGTTTATTCGTAAGAAATAGTCCTGTTTTGCAGACCTGCGATTAATGCCACGTTCGGTTTCAAAGACGAGGGACGATTCGAATGGTGCCTGCGGAACTGATTGATCTGGCCTATCTCGTCGCGTCGGTCCTATTCATCATGGCGCTGAAAGGATTATCGCATCCGCGTCGAGCGGTTCGCGGCAATCTTTATGGTGCATTGGGGATGCTGATTGCAACGATTGCCGTGATGTTATCCGGGAGCCTCGATTTCACCTGGATCATCATCGGGATGATCGTGGGGACTGCGGCGGGGATCTGGTACGCGTTGAAGACTCGCATGACCGCGATGCCACAATTGGTGGCGCTGCTCAACGGTTACGGCGGCGGTTCGTCGCTGCTGGTGGCGGGGGTTGAGTTGTCAATGCGCGGAGCGACCCAAACGTCGATGGAATTGATCGCAACTGCGGCGTCGGGATTGATTGGAGCAGTGACATTCTCGGGCAGCTTCGTCGCGTGGGCAAAGTTGGAAGAGATGAAGATCGCCCGCGACTTGAAACTGCCCTTTCAACAAGCGTTGAATGGGTTATTGATCGTATTCTGCCTGGGTCTGTCACTTTGGCTGTTTTATCAACCGACATGGATCGCATTGTACTGGCTGATCGTCATTCTTAGCCTGGTCCTGGGCTTCTTCCTGGTGATTGGCATCGGCGGGGCAGATATGCCCGTGGTGATCTCGTTGCTCAACTCGTACTCGGGAATGGCGGCGGCGGCGACCGGATTCGTGTTGGGCAACAATGTGCTGATTATCGCGGGGGCGCTGGTTGGGGCATCCGGCATCATCCTGACGCAGATCATGTGTGTGGCGATGAATCGATCGCTGACCAATGTGCTGTTCGGCGCATCCGGTGGCGGCGGCGTTGCCTTGAGCAAGAAGGAAGTGGACGCCGTCTACGCCACCGTGAAGTCCACTTCCCCCGAGGAAGTCGCGATGATGCTGGAAGGGGCCAGTCGCGTGGTCATCATCCCGGGTTATGGCATGGCAGTCTCGCAAGCGCAACATGCCGTCAGCGACCTGACTGAGGCATTGATGGAACGACAGGTCACGGTCGAGTTCGGTATTCATCCGGTCGCGGGACGCATGCCCGGTCACATGAACGTGCTGCTGGCGGAAGCGGACATCCCATACGAGATGCTTAAGGAGATGGATGAAATCAACACGACGATCGAGCAATGCGACGTCGCAATCGTGCTGGGTGCCAACGACGTTGTGAACCCCGTTGCACGCGAGTCATCCAACAGTCCGATCGCAGGGATGCCCATCATCAATGTCGACAAGGCTCGCACGGTCGTCATCATCAAGCGCAGCTTGAGCCCTGGTTTCGCGGGTATTCCCAACCCCCTGTTTGCGGCAGAGAATTCATTGATGTTGTACGGGGATGGACGACACGCTGTCATCGAAATCTTGAACGCGCTGCAAGCCAAATAACACAGTCGATCGACTTAAGAGCGTCACCGGGCGGCGGCGCAGAGTCGGTCCAGGTCTTTGAAGTATTCAGGGTAGGTCTTCGACGTACACCCCGGGTCCGCAATGACGATACCGGGGACTCGCAGCCCCAGCAGCGAAAAGCTCATCGCCATGCGGTGGTCGTCGTAAGTCGCCACAGTCCCGGCGTGAATCGGACCCGGGTGAATCGTCATGCCGTCTGGATGCTCGTCGACGCGAAGGCCCAACCGCGACAGCTCTGTGACGACAGCGTTCACTCGGTCAGTTTCTTTGTGTCGCATGTGCGCCACATTGCGGATGCGGGTCGGTCCTTGAGCGAACGGCGCGACGCAAGCCAGCGTTTGTGCGGTATCGCTGATGGCGTTCATGTCGAGATCGATTCCGCGCAGATTCTTGGTTCCGCGAACTGTAATGGAATGATCCCTCCAAATCACATCGCAGCCCATCTGCTCCAGGCCGTCGACAAAATGAACGTCGCCCTGCAAGGCAGACGCGTTCAGTCCTTCGACGGTGATCTCCCCACCGGTGACAGCCGCTGCCGCGAAGAAGTAACTGGCGGCCGAGGCATCAGGCTCGATGTCATAAGCGCGGGCTCGGTAAGGTTGCGGGGTAATGCGAAATGCCCCGGCGACCGACCGATCCACGGTCACACCGAATTGAGCCATCACCGCCAGCGTCATTTCGATGTACGGCTCCGACACCATCGCGCCTGCCAGCTTGATTTCGACAGGCCCCTTCGCACACGGTGCTGCCATCAGCATGGCGCTCAAGAATTGACTGGAAACCCCGGCGTTGACTGAGGTCGCTCCAGCCGGAAGACCTTGCCCCTGAATGACAACGGGAGGGCAATTCGTTCCCAGTTCAGCTTCGACTGCGATTCCAAACTGGCGGAGTGAATCGAGCAGGTCGCCGATCGGACGCTCGCGCATCCGAGTGTTGCCGTCCAGTCGGAAACGGCCGTCT
>CBIHQO010000606.1:0-4698 GCA_966211735.1 uncultured Schlesneria sp. | reverse complement strand
GACAATCTTCCACAGTCAATTGGCCATCGTCCAAACCGACGTCCCCAAGAAAGACGACGTCGTACTTGGAAAGTTCCTCGCGTCCCTGCGGAAATTGCTTGATATAGTCTTTATTTCCACCGCCGGATTTGCCCAATCCCGGATGGAACAACAAGCAAGAGACTTCGACGCCGGGGTCGCGGGAAAGAGCGTTTCGCAGGTATCGGTACTCCCACCGAGGGACCGATTCGACGACCAGCACCCGCAGTTTTTCCTCACGGATGGCAATCGGTGCGGACAGCTTGTTGTTGTCCGCCAGCAATTCTTCGCTTTGACGTGGAACGTCGAGCGTCAACGTGTAGTCCCCAACGGCCTTCGGCTTCCAGAGCAGCCATTCACTCGTCCGTCCCATGGGAGCGACACGCACCTCCTTGGTGAGTTCTTCCCCGTCGGACGTTTTGAGAGTGACAGTCGTCAGGTATTCCCGCGGCAAGGTGCTTTCGATCGTGAACGGTATTCGTACGGATTTACCGGAGATCCCAAAGGTCGGGGCGTCGAGGCTGAGCAGTTCGACATCAGGCAGTCGCGACGAACTGCCGACTGGCACGGTGAACACCGGAATATCCTTCAGTCGCAGGGCCGATGCCGCCACAACGGGCGCTCCCCCTTCATTCCAATCGCCGTCCGACGCCAGGACGACGGCTCGCAGGTTCTTGAATCGTTGCGGGGCGGTTGCCAGGGGTTCGTACAAGTTGCTCCCCTGTGCTTTCGTCAGATCTTTCTCGCCTTCGGTAGCCATCTCGACCGAGGAGAAGGGTTGAATGACAACCGACATTCGTTCCTGCAGCGACTTCCAAAAAGCACTGTCGATCAGCGGGGCGATGGATTCTCGTCGAGTCGACACCGTTGTCGTTGCCGAACCACCCATCGCCACATCGCGAGTCCCCATGCTGGCAGAGTCGTCCCACAGGACGGCAATTGTCGGCTTCTCTTCGGGACGGTATTCCTCAACCCATTCAGGCTGATTGAACAGCAGCACACCAAAGATCACGAGAGCCAGCCGCAGGAGTTCCAGCAGGCCGAAGTCCCATCGATAGTTGCTCCGCCGCCAGGCCACGAAGCACAGTCCCGCAGTAACCGCGACAATCACGATCGAGAGGACGATCGACCAGGGAACCCACAAGAATGTCAGCGATCGAACGGGAGTCATGCCGTGGCTCCTGCGGTTCGAGCCACTTTCGGCAGGCACAATGCCGCTTCCAGCACGAGTGCGATCAACATCAGGACCAGGAACACACGCCAGATTTCCTGGATCAAGGCATTCAAACTACCAGCCTGATCGTCGACGCGAGCGAAGTCCAAGCCTTTAAACAGGCCATTCACGCGACCATCGGCCACCTCGATGATATTGTCTTCGCTCATGGGTCGATTCACTGCCAGTAACCGATCGCCGGCACTGTAAACACCGCGTTGAAATCGCGATTCCGTCGACAATCCCTGTTCTTCCTCAGAAAGTCTGACCCACGTACTGGCGGATTCGCTGTCGGCGACTCCCGCATCGATCTGACGCGCCTTGCTGAGTTGCGCGGCCCCGGTGGCCAGCGCCCGCTGCACGAATGCGTACAGCACGACGCCGCTACTGGCCAGCGACGAATCGCGCGGTGAAGGAGTCGTTGCCCAGAAATAGACAGCTCCTCGTTCGGTAGGGACTCGCGATAGCAACGGCGATCCGCCTGCCAGCGTCGCCAGCGGGGTCGCATCGCCAGTAACCTTGCAGTACTGACGGACCTCTAACTGACCGACTGGCAATGCCGCACCGCTCAAGGTCCGAGCCAGCACGTCCTCATCGCTACGCCATGATGTGACCGCGATCGGATCGTTTTCGGCAACCCAACTTTGCCAGCGCATGCCAAACAATTCGTCGCTGGTGGGATTCCGAGGGGCCAAGAACACGACCTGACCACCACGATCGACAAACGACTTCATCAAATTCGCGGCAGGACCCGTCGGCAGGGGGGCTTGCCAGAGTACCAGCGACACCTGATCCCATTCGATCGTTGTCAACTGGTCCACATCCACCGCTTCAGCGGAACACTGGACGGCCGGATCTGGAGATACCGATGCGGCAAGTTCCAGCGGTCGCTGGGCCTGCGGGTCTTCTGCCACAACGATCGTGCGGCGGGGCGGCGGGTTGTCGAAAGCGAAGTAGAAATCGTCATCGGCGGGATTCGCATCCGCCGGAATCGAAACACGGCCCCAGCCACGTTGTCGAGTTCGTTCGATGGGAATTCGATGCTCCTTGAAATCGACATACGTCCCGGTAAGTTCTACCGTCGCGACAGATCGAGCCCCTTCGATCTCGAACTGCACCGGAACAGTGATCTTGGCGGCGGTCTTTTCATCGACTCCGGGACGCGACAGACGTAGCGAGACCACTAGTTCCGCACCGTCGCTCGTCGCCTGTCGTCGCACTTCGGTGACTCGAACCGACACGTTCTCGGGGGCTGGCTGCGGATAGGCGAGCAGATGGAAACGGACCTGCTGCGGCAGTTCCAGGAAGGCATCACGCAGTGTCGACCAGCGTCCACTTTCAGCAGTCCAGTCGCTTTCTCGCAGATCCGAGCAAATCCAGACTTCCGTCTGGCCCGCTCGATTGTGGTGGATGTAATCGTAAGCGGCCTGCATCATCATCGGCAGATCGGCAGAAGAACTCGCTGGACCGGCACTCGGCAGATTCAAGAGTGCTCGCGGAGATTCCAGTTCGTGCGGCTCGCGCGTGGTGCTTTCAATCAGCACCCAACGCCCTGATCCCAATGTTTCCAACGCCTGGACAAGCTGTCGCTTGCCGGATTCCAGCTTCGAATCTCCCGTGCCGCCGCCGCGTTGCTGCATGCTGGGGGAACGGTCCAGCAAGATGATCGTCGTGTCCGCTCGAGAACCACCGGCGACTCCCAGCCACCCGCTGGCTAAAGGACGACTGATGGCGAACAGCAAGCCCGCGACAGCCAGCGTTCGGAACAGCAGGATCAACCACTGACGAAGCCGCGAATAGCCACGCGCCATACGATGCGCGGCCAGCAGAAACATCATTGCCGCCCATTGAATCGTCTGGAACCGGCGTTGATTGATCAGATGGATAATGATCGGCAGCGCAATCAGCGGCAGGCCGTACAGTAGCCAAGGTTGCAGAAAACTCATCGCAGCCCCTTCGATTGGGCGCGACTGACGAGAAACCGCACGAGCGCCTGCTCGTAGTTCTCATCAATGCTGATGCGCTGATAATCGATGGCCGATTCGAGGACGACTTTCTTGAGATCCGTGAGATAGGTCTGGAGGGCCTTGTCATAGCGATCGGCAATATCATTCGGTTCCGCGAAGATCGCCGGGCCGCCCTCCATATCGAGGAATCGCATCGGTCGGCGAAAACTGAATGACAGTTCCAGCGGGTCCAGCAGATGAAACACGGTCACATCGTGCCGCCGGAATCGCAAGTGCTGAAAACTGCTGCGCAACACTTCCGGTTCGATGAACAGGTCCGAGAGGATGATGATCAATGCTCGTTGCCGGATCGTCTCAGCTAACTCGTGCAAGACCGCGGCCAGCTGCGTTTCGCCCTTGGGTTGCGTTTGCTCCAGGACATCCAGGATCTGTCGCAAGTGAGCGGCATTGCGCTTGGGCGGAATGTTCTGCACGACTCCCTTCGCCACGCAAGCCACGCCGACGGCATCCCCTTGCTGACTGGCCAGGTACCCGAGCGTTCCAGCAATGCGTCGCGCGTATTCAATCTTGGTGATGCCCGTTGAGCCAAAGCCCATCGAACCGCTCGTATCAACCACCAGACAGCAGCGAAGATTCGTGTCGGCCTCAAACTCCTTCACGTAATATCGATCAGACCGACCGAACGCTCGCCAATCCAACCGCCGCAGATCATCCCCCGGAACGTACTTGCGATACTCAGCGAATTCGACGCTGGACCCTCGATGCGGACTGGCATGCCGGCCCGAAACCGCTCCTTGCATCGGTCGGCGTGCGAACAGCGGCAATCCCGCCAGACGCGACAACACTCGCGTATCGATAAAACTGCGAGATTGACGATCCGGAAACATGACAGGACTCTCAACGTCGACAAATAGCAATTCCAGAACACGGCACACGGAGACGCTGCAAGCGAATCCGCTTCTCTAAGTAGCCTTCTCACTCCACGAGAAGAAAGCCGATCAATGCGAAGCTGTGATCGCCATCCCGCTCCGATACATCAGAGATGCGCGGATTTGCGGTTGGCTTACTTCTCGCTGAGCGAGAAGGCTACTTGAATACTAACGTTCCTCCATCGTTTCTGAGATCAGCCGTTTGACGATCTGCTTGGCATCCAACCCTTCGGCCTGCGCCGCAAATGTGGTAATCACGCGATGCGACAGCACAGGCAAGGCCACTTCGTGGACATCTTCGAGTCGCACCATATAACTACCGTGAAGTGCCGCGCGGGCTTTGGCACCCAGGATCAGGAACTGCACCGCTCGCGGACCCGCTCCCCACGAAACCAGCGGCTTCAGCCAGGCCGGAGCCGTTGCTCCCTGTGGCCGGGTCTTCCGCACCAGCTTGGCCGCATACTCATAGATGTGATCAGGAACCGGAATTCGTCGCACCAGGTGCTGGTGCTCGACAATCTCGTTACCGCTCAACAAATGAGTCAATTCCGGCAGCGCATCCCCGGTCGTC
>CBIHQO010000605.1:0-4699 GCA_966211735.1 uncultured Schlesneria sp. | reverse complement strand
GTTTGGCGAATGATCTGCATGACGCGATACAGGGACAACGCCACAGAGGTACTTGGCGGAGAGGACTCGGCGACTGACATACTTGGTTCCTGGCACTTCGCTGATGGCAACGATGGCATTTCAACTGAGATCAATATTAGCTCTGACTTCGATCCGATTCCGCTCGAAACGACTGAACGGTCGCCTGTGCATGACCAGGGGTTCCACCGGCATTCATCGCCAGGTTTCCACCGTCCATCGGAATGATGGCTCCGGTGATCCATTCGGAGGCATCCGATGCCAGCAAAACGGCTAACCCCATGATGTCGCGTGGTTGCCCCAGTCGACCTGCGGGAATCCCCTTAAGAAAGCGAGCTTCCAGCGTCGGGTCCTGCTCCATGCGAGCTGCCAGGCTGGGATTGACGACCTGGGCCGGAGTGACGGCATTGACGCGAACGCCGCGATGACTCCATTCAGTGCTCAGCTCGCGTGTCATCTGAATGACCGCTCCCATCGCCATGCTGTAGGCAATGTGACCGCGACCCAACGCAGTGGAACTTGCCAGGGATCCGATATTCATGATCGAGCCACGCCCCTGGGCCAGCATTCGTCGACCCGCCTGCTGACACATTGCGAACCGGCCAACGACCAGATTCTGGAAGACGCGATGCAGATCGGTGATCTCCAGCTCTTCGGGTTTGGCGAGGTGCCCGTCGCCGGCGATGTTTCCCAGAAAATCAACGCGGCCAAATTCGCGATCCACCTGCTGAAAGAGGTCCGCAATCGCGTCTGGATCGGAGACATTGCAGTTCGATGTCAATGCTTTCCTGCCGAGGCGACGAATGTCGTCAGCGGTGGCGTTCGCGCCGTCCAGATTGCGATCGATCAACATGATATCGGCACCGGAATGAGCGAGTGCCATGGCGGTCGCTTGCCCCAGGCCCTGAGCTCCGCCGGAGACAACAGCAACTTTTCCAGTGAGATCAAACAGATTCATAGTCGTAATCCGCAGGCCTGTCTTAAATGGTGTTCAAATAATCGCGGTTAAACTTCTAGCTGACGATCATTGGCCAGATTTTGTAGCCAAACACCAGTGCCGACAATCCCAAATAGAAAATGCCACAAGCGACGACGCCCGAGGTGTGATACCACCGCGGTCGCAACGGTCGCGGCAGCAGTGTGTGATTGACCCACAGCAATTGGAACGACGTGACGCCCAGCGCGACGTTATTCAAGTTGGCGATGATCTCGGTCATCAGCTTGGGTGCGCCTCGGAATAAGTAGGCGCAAACAAATGACCACAGGATGTACATGCTGAGGATGAAGTAGTAGATCCACTTCACCTGATGAGCATGCATGGAATCTCGCACGCGGCTGTTGGCGGTCCAGATCGTATCGGTCCAGCGTCGGCTGAAGTCATCGACGATCGCCATCTGACTCGGCAGCATCACCATCATTCCGGTAAAGAGCGCGACGATCCACAGAACCTGGGCAATCTTGGGAGAGAAGAATGTGGCGTTGCGGATGCCGTCCGCAGTGATAATGGACTGCGCGACCTGCGTCTGTTCCGGAGAAGTAATCGTCGAGTACTGAGAGAATTGCATTGAGAGCAGTGCTGGCAACGCCATGCCCATAAAGCAACCGGGTGCCCAGATAATCAGTTGATCCGTCAGGATGTAGCGCCACCAACCTTTCCAGCGACGCAGATTGTCGGAAGTCAGTTCGAAGACCTTACCGACGTGGCTCAACGAGACCTGATGGCCACTGACAACGCTGGGAATCGCACCGACCTGTTGACCCATTCCCCAGCCTTTGTCGCGAACAAAGTTGCTGTAAGTGGAATTCGCCAGGCCGCCACCTCCGGCATATCCAGCGAACGCGCCCAGCATCACGATGTTGGCGACCGAGATCACGGGCCAGGCCCCCGTCTGCCAGCGATGCGCGACCGCATTGACGACAACTTCACCTCCCTGGCTGTCCGTGACTGGTACATTGCCGAACTTCACGAATCCGCTGAACACATTCCACCAGCTTGAGTAGCTGACGCAGGTGACTCCGATGATCAGGCAGAAGCCCAGCACGACGAAGACTTTGGCGGTCATCACCGCCTGCAGCATGTTGTACACTTTGCCGCCGATCAACACCGGCAGGGCAACGCCCGCCAGGCATAAATAAGCGAGTGGATCGATGAGCCATTTGTCGGCCGCCGTGGGTGGCCGGTCCAGATAGAGGGAGGCGATCATGGTTGCGCCGTGAGACGACAGCCCCGGAATGAGGGCTGCCGAGTTCAGCAGCAGCATCAGGCCGATCCAGAACCGGGGGCTGGGTGGAAGCCGCATGAAGCCCGTGAAAATCGGTTCGCCGCAGTAGAGGGCATACCGGCCACATTCGATGTTGTAGAAAACCTGTGCGATGATCGCGACCGTCGCCAGCCACATCAAGCCGCCGCCATAGCGAGCCGTAATCGCGGGTCCGAACAGCCATTCCCCGCCACCGATCTGGATACCCATCATCACGATGCCGGGGCCGATAAAGCTGGCCCAATTCCGCAGGCCCAGAGGTTGGGGCTCCGGCAGGTCGGCAATCTCCCACGGAGGAATCCCGCGTGGCGGTAGTGAAGAAGTGGTCATGAAATTCCTGAAGTTGAGCGTCAAACAGCGAGTCTTTTCAGTCGTCCGCCTGCGTCGCGAGGTCATCGCTCGCGGACGATCTAGTACAGCGCTAAAGCCCTCCCATAACCACCGTGCAACCCTTGAATCTTGATCGGTGCAAACAGGAAGAAGGCTGGCTTATCGTGGATCGCTCCGACGTTCGTCAGGAATTCAACTGGCAGAATGCCCTTGGTGGCAGTCAGCCAGGACACCATCAGAGAATTCTCGCGATCGACTCCACCGAGCGTTGGTCCGTCCGTTCCAAGACAGCGAATCCCTTTGGCGGCGAGGAATGCGATGGCTTCTGGATCTGGTGCTGGCCATCCTTCTGATTTTCCGGCGAGCGGCGCGGTAAACACTTGTTCCACCTCGGGAGCTTCCGGCAGCGGCTTGAAGTGAGCGTCCGAATAGCCGGAATAGAAGATCACGACTTCGCCAGCACGGAAGGGGCGAATTTGATCCTGCTGCTTGAGGAAGTCTGCGGTGATGACTGGCGATGCGGGCCACGCCGATGACTTGGTCGATCCCACGAGCTTTCGTACATCGACCACATGTGCTTCACCGACCATTTGGTCAAGCGGTGCCTTTTCCAGCGTCATCGAACTGTTGCCGCGGGTTCCATACTTGACTTCGTATTTCTTCAGGATGGCTTGGACATCGGCGGAATAGCGGCTGTTGTCGAAGCCGGTGGGCGGCAGCGAGTAGCTCGGCATGACGACGTGGGTCCCGACCTGGCTATCCAGGATGTGTGTCTTGGCGAAATAGGGGCCGCGAACTTTGCTGAAGGCATTCAAAGTCTTGGCGACATACCGAGTCGCTTCGTCACCGGGGCCGTAACCCGGCCATGTGATTGGGTATTCCTCGTCGAGCGTCACCGACAGATCCGCGACACGCTTGTTCTTGGCGCTGTCGTTGAGACGAGCGGCCAGCTTCGGTTCGGTGATGGCGATCTCACGGCATTCGCCTCCCGATCCACCCGCATGTTTGGCAACGAGAAGCGCGGCGAAGGCACCTGTGGTCGGCAATGAACCGAGATTCGTCGAGCATTCGGTCCAAATCATTCCCAGCTTGCCACCAGCCTGATGCGTGGCGACCGCCAGATTGGGAAGTGGCCCCATGCTGGCTCCATCCAGTCCCAATGTTTTGACGCCCTTCTCACCGAGATACGCCATAGTTTCGGGAGTGGGGGCTGGCCAACCCGGGGTCTCTTTGCGAAGGGCCGTCGTAACGAATCGCTCGCCCGCAGGGAAGGGCTGATAGTATTTGTCGGTGTAGTCGCTGCGGAACAAGACGACATCGCCGAACTTCAGCGGTCGATGCTGTTTCTCCCAGGCGTAGACCAGGTCTGGCTTGATCAAATAGCTTTCGCCGTCTGGTGCGTCGTCGATATGACTGCGAAGATCGATGACGCAGGCTTCGCCGCAGAATTGCCAGGCGGGGACTTTCTCGCCCGTGATCAAGCCCATCGGACCTGCGCCCACGAGCCCCGAATCCGGTGGTGGAACGAAGTGAGCGGGAGCATCCCATTGAGTTCCGGTGTGTTCATCGATCACGATCATGTCGCGATGATAGGCCCCCGGTCCGAAGGTGCGGCTGGGGACGACCAAGTGCTGCGTCATACCGACCGGCCAGACGCAGGGACGGTCGGGCGAGATCAGCAACGTCAGGTCTTTGACCTGATCGGGTTGAAGCTGCGCCCATCCCGAGTTTGCCATCGAGCAAATCGAGAAGAGGGCCACGTGACTGCGAAACAAGAGCGAAATGGTTGGCAGTTTCATGGATGAGGCCTCAAAGTGTGCTGCTGATACGACTCGCCGAGACACCGCCTGATCTGCGAAGTGACCCTAAGGGGCTGCCCGTGGTAGCCAGGCTGGATGCAGATCAACGTCATCCGCCAACCCGGCGAGCTTGCCGACGACATCGGACGGAAGATCAATCCCATCGACCAGCGCCTTGCGGCGCAGCTTCCATTCTTTCTCGTGCGGAACCAGAACTTGTTCGACCCCGTCCGCTGTCGGCGAGGCATGGATTTCACGGATCAGGTCATTGATGCGAGCGTCAAAGACTTC
>CBIHQO010000604.1:0-4703 GCA_966211735.1 uncultured Schlesneria sp. | reverse complement strand
CCATCGTCGTCGGGAGCACGTTATTCGAGAACGATGTCACTCCCAGTTCGAATCTATCCGACAGATTGTCGAGGCACTTCTTCGTGATGTCTACGGCATGCGAAAAGCGCGAGCGACCGTCGGGCATATCCGTGGCAGCCATACTCGCCGATTCATCGACGACGATGACCAGCCGCGGCTTCCCCTTGGGTGGAGGAATACGCTCCAGCCAGGTCGGGTTCAGCAGGATCGCGAGCAACGCCGCACCACTGAGTCCCATCAACGTGATGATTGCCGCCCAGCGTGGCAGGGCAATGCCCCACGGTCGATTCCAGCCATACCAGACCAATAGACCCGCCAGCACTAAGGCGAGCGTCAGCCAGAGTGTTGGTGAGATCAGTGGTTCGTAGGTCAGAGTCATTTCGGCTCGAAGTCAGTTCACATCGCACAGTCAAATCACATCAGCAACGAAACAGTTTCAATCCAATAAACTCGGCAAAGATGCAGCCCAGGCAAACCACAGCGAGCAGCGACCAGAAGTCGTCACGCGGTTCTTCGGTATCCAAAGCGGATCTGTATTTCACATCGCGGCCCCCCGACAGGCGATTCGTAATCAGGTCCGATGATAGCGGCATCAGATCCGCTTCTTCAGCCGGGATCGTGGCAGCCATTGCGTAGATCGTATTGCTGCCGCGTTGCACTTCGTAGACGCCCGGTGAACCCGCGGCCCCCGCCTGCCACATGACTCCGACATTCTCTTCGTGCAGTTCCCCCAGGGAATCCGATTCGACCGTGCTGTCAGAACGCGCTTCAATCTTCAGTCCCGCAGCCGGCACCGCTTCCGGAGGCAGAAAGACCGCGACCGGTTCTCCGCTGGAAATCGTTTCCTGCGAGCGATCGCGGCCGAGGAGGTGGCTGATCAGCTCACCCGTTAACGGGACGAACGCGGGCGAAGCCGGAAGGTTGGAGGCCCCTAACTCGGCATTCAGCACCGCCAATGATCCGGCACCGCACGCCGTGACCACGAGGCATGCCGACTGATCGCTATAGGTCGCGCAGACATCGTCGAGCAGTGCCCCTTCGATACGACGGCTGGCCAAACCTCCGCCGAATCGCAACGGAGCGACGATGGCCGTCGCATCTTCACCAAAGACCGAGAACGGCATCTGCCGCGTTTTGATCTCGGTGAGAAACAGATTCTTTCGCACTTGACCCGCAGTCGGGGGCGAGAATTCCACAGGGAGTTGCAGGCTGCTTCCCGCAGCCTTCGCCATCAGCTTCAAATTCGTGGCGTCGATCGGCTCCGCGGCAACGTACAACACGCCGCGTCCGCGCAACATCAGGGCGCAAATCAATTCCACGGTGTCATCGGAAAGCTTGCCGGGGTGATCCAGAATCAGCAGGTCTGCGGCGGTGATGGCTTCGCGGTCCGCTCGAGAAGGATCGATTCGGACAATGCGCTGTTGGTCTTTAGGGTTCGTCGCGGACTTGGGCGAGATCGCTCGTTCGAGGAAGTAGCTGGAGCTGGGACGGGCTTCGGCCGATTGCCGCGTCAGCATCAGATATCTCGGTTGCGGATGAACCTGGACGACCAGTGCTCGCCGGTTATCTCCCGCGAGTCCATCTTCGATGCCGATAAGCCGCGCTTCGCCCGAGAGCCAGCCATCCGTGTTGAGCGTGGCTTCCGTGACCAGCACCGAATTTCCGCCCGCGGTGCAGGTCCCTTGCAAGCGAAACTGATGCTCGCCGATCGTCACTTCCGCAGCAACCTGACGCGGCGTCGGCGAGAAATTGCCGATCTCGACTTCAAGGCGGAACGGACGACCTCGTTCGACTCGTCCTTGAGGTGCGACGCGCATGATCGCCAGATTTGGCGGCGTTTCCGTCGGGGCGACCGATTCCAACTCGATCACCGTATCGGCGGGCAAGACCGAGAAATCGGCCGCGACCCAGTTCGATCGCTGGAAGTCGCTGATTACGATCAATTCGCGACGAACCTGATCGCCACCGACTCGCGACAACATTTCTGCCGCACTATTGAGGGCACTTTGAACTTGCAGTCGTTGTGGCAATGGTTTGACGCGACTGACCTCGTCAACCAGTGCCACGGCATTCGTGGAAGGACGGTCGAAGACCGGACGAGCCGTCGCGGCACAAAGGATCAGATTCGACTGAGTTCCCGGCCGATAGTCGACATGTCGCACGGCCATCGGTCGAGCTCGGTCTAGCGTCTCGATCCCATTCGCCACGGCTCCCATGCTGTGGCTGATGTCGAGCAGCACGATCTTCACCGTTTGAGCTTGTCCGTCAATCGCTGCCGGGGCTCGATTTCCAGACAACGGGCGAGCGATCACAAACGCAAACAAGGCAATCGCGGCAGCGCGCAACAGCAGGATGATCCAGTCACGCAAGCGGTTTCGGGCGCGTCGCTGCTTCACCACTTCCTGCACGAACTTCACGGTCGATAGTGGCAATCGCGTTGGTCGCGGTTTCGTGAGCCAATGGATAATGAACGGCATCGTCATTGCCGCCATTCCCGCTGGAATTGCCCACGAATGCAGATACATGTCCGACTAACCCACTCTTTCCACCAGGAAGCCACTTAATGTCTGCAGGTACGGCACCGCTGTCGAGACTCGTCGATAGTCGCACCCCGATGCCAATGCCATCGATCGCACGACCGCGCAGTGGGCCGCGAATCGCTCCTCATACGCGCGGCTGATTTCCGCGGGCGAACAGTTGGCGCTACCGTCGTTTTCCATCCCATCGAATCGAAACGCTGTTCCGGTCGGCAATCTTTCCTCTTGCGGATGGACCAGATGCAACGCGACGACTTCCCAATGTCGACTGCGAAACAAGCGGATGGCCGAGAACGCGTCTTCCAGATCGTCACACAGAAAGTCGCTCAGGATCAGCAGCACACCACGGCGAGACAACCGCTCAAACAATTGACGCAGCGAAACGCCCAGGTTGGTGGCTGGCCACGTCGTCAGTCGTTCGATCAGTGTATGGACACGACGCAGGTGGTCGGAGGTGCTGCCAGGGCCAATGAAACGGTGCAGTTTGTCGGCCGCGATGGCGAGTGCGACCTGATCTTGAGCGCTGCAGATCAGGTGCGACATCGCCGTGCTAAAGTACTGAGCATATTCGAGCTTCGATCCGCGTCCCCGAGCGTTACGTTCATACCCGCCGAACTGCATCGAGCCGCTGGCATCGATCAGCATCGCGCAGCCCAGGTTGGTTTCGTCCTGATACATGCGTAAGTAAGGTCGGCCGGTTCGTGCCAGGACTTTCCAATCGAGCCGCCGCAGATCGTCGCCGGGGCAATACTCGCGAAAATCGACGAACTCGGCTGCACCTCCTAATTGGCGGGACAGGTGACGGCCGCTGTACGTTCCGTCGATTCGTCGCTTGGTGCTGAATCGCAGATGCTGCAACGATGCCAGCGCTCGCAGGTCGAGGAATCGGCTGTTGGATTGGACCGCCATCGAACGTTTCCAGCAAAGCTTAGGAACGGACCCACGGGAGACCGATTGCGATGTCACCTCAAGCCAGCGGAGTCTCTTTCAGCAACTGCAAGATAATGTCGTCACTGGTGACGCCGTCGCCGATGGCGCGATGATTGGTCAGGATGCGGTGCCGCAAGACGGGCAGGGCGATCTTCTTGATGTCATCTGTTGTCGGAGCGGTTCGGCCCATCAGTAATGCATGGGCTTTGGCCGCCAGCACCAGGTTCTGCGAACCACGCGGACCCGCACCCCAGGCGACATAGTTCTTCACGTAAGTGATCGCTCGTTCATCCCCCGGTCGACTCGATCCACACAGACGCACGGCATAGGCGGCGACGTTCTTTGGCACGGGAACGGACAGCACCAGTTCTCGCAGGGCAAGAAACATCGCGCGATCAAAGATCGGCTCGGGCATGGGGGTCGAACCGCCCGTCGTCTTCATCACGATTTCTTCTTCGTGATCGGGCGTCGGGTACGAGATGCGGATCTCCATCATGAACCGATCCAATTGCGCTTCCGGCAGTGGATACGTTCCTTCTTGTTCAATGGGATTCTGAGTCGCCACGACCAGGAACGGTTCTTCCAGATGGTAGGTCTGCCCGCCGACAGTCACATGTCGTTCGGCCATCGCCTCCAGCAGAGCCGACTGCGTTTTGGGAGCCGCTCGATTGATTTCGTCGGCCAGAACCAGGTTGGCGAAGATCGGGCCGCGACGGAATGTCATCGCGGAAGATCCGTTCGAGTTATCGCGATTCAATAACTCGTAACCGGTGATGTCAGAAGGCATCAGGTCGGGCGTGAATTGGACTCGCGAAAACTTCCAGTCGAAGGACGATGCCAGTGTCTTCACCATCAAGGTCTTGGCGAGTCCCGGGACACCCAGCAGGAGGGCATGGGAACCGGTCAGCGCGCACGTCAGCAGCGAATCGATGGTGTCGTCCTGCCCGACGACGACTCGATGCAGGCATTCGCGGAGCTTGGCGACACGACCGCGAAACTCGTCGACACGTTCCCGAGCCAGTTCCAGCGTAGCGGACATTCGTCTGTTCCTTGGAGCTTACCCGAGGGCAAAGTGTTCGGACCAAGACAGCTATTCGAAAGAGACAGCCAGCGAGCATTCTTATTTGGGAGGGCGAGGCGGGGGGGGGGGCGCCGGCGCGCCCGCCGGGGGGGGGGGGGCCGAAAAAAAAACCGCCCGCCGGGGGCGGGCCCCCC
>CBIHQO010000603.1:0-4710 GCA_966211735.1 uncultured Schlesneria sp. | reverse complement strand
AGGAGCGCGGACGGGGCGGGCTGCGACTCGAGCATCTGTTTCTTCGGTGAAGGCTTCTTCGCAACTGAAACCAAAGCTCCGTCGAGCCGGAGCACTCCAAAAGGCGCACTTTGGAGTGCGGTGGCTCGACGCCGCTTTGGATCGTGCTACGCCAAGCCTCCTCGGGTCCAACCGCTCTGTCGGTCCATGGCCGATCCGGTTCGGAGATGGGGTCATCCGGCAGAGGAGCGCGGACGGGGCGGGCTGCGACTCGAGCATCTGTTTCTTCGGTGAAGGCTGTTGGGCGACCGAAACCAAAGCTCCGTCGAGCCGGAGCACTCCAAAAGGGCTCCTGCTGGAATCTAGTCGCCTCCCCCGGTAGGCTCTGATTTCGCTCACTTCTCGAATTTGGATGGACTGGACGGCGAAGTTGTGACGGAGACAAAACCTACTGGCACCGCAACACCTGCGCCCGCGACACGCGTCGCGCAGCAGGTGCTGGATGTGGAACGTCAGTTCCGCGAGCGTGATTCGGGCGCCTTCTTTGTATTGCCGCGAGTCGTCCGACGCGTGCTGCAGAACGAACTGAACATCAGCACCAACTGGTTGCCGCCGCCGCATCGTAAATCGTGCGTGGTCGAGCGTGACCAGTTGCTCTGGCTGGTCGCTCGAGACGAACTGGGGATCGACGAAGAGACCGCGCTGCCACAGCGGCTGATCCTGATCGCTCGCCCCGAAGAAGATCGCCTCGATCAATTCAGCCGCGAAGACTTGCTGCGCTATTACTGGCGGATGCTGTTCCACGCGCGAATCGATTTTGAGATGGAGCTGAAAACGGCGCCAGGGCGGATGACGACCGCCGAATTACGTCGCCGCATCGATTCCATTGGGCAAACGCAATTCGACGAAATCCGTTCGGTCCTGCGCTCGGAGCAGATGCTGCGACAGCCCGATGATTCGCGGCATGTTTATGCTGAGTTCGTCGCGACCTATCACGAACTGCGAGTCTTTGCCCCAAATCTGGTCTCACTTTATTTTCCGTCTCTCGGTGATGACGAAACGGTTCTCAAAACGATCGGCCCCGACTGCGATGTCGCGACGTTGCTGGAGGCCACTCGTCCCATCGAGTTGTTGACTACGGCCCCTGCTCAGGATGAGCCGACTCCGATCCTGGCCGTCGAAGCGCTACTCGAAGCATCGCAGATCAACCTCGCTTCTCGGTCGCCGCACAAGTACGGTGCGCTGGTTCGCCGAGCGCAGCGACTGCGAGCCGCCGGCAACAATGTGCGCGCGGCTCTCGTCCGCAGGCAGGCCTATGACTTCGCGCCGCTCGACCAGATGAACGATGCCAAGCGCGAGTTGATTCAGGAGATCGAATACCTGGTCCTGCGTCTGCAGGCCGCGTTGGAACTTTCTGATGACGAAGTCCGGCCCTGGCTGGCGATGTGTGAACGGCTGTTGCCTGCCGCACGCCGCGGCTTCTGGAACGCCAACGCTCGTCTGCTCTACGACCTGCAACAGGTGTGCCTCGATCACGAGCAGGAGATCTACAAGATCGATTTGCTGGGCTGGGCCATTAGTCGCGGCAAGACACCTTTGAAGCGACCGCTGCCGAATCAGCGCGTCGTGATGATGTCGAAGCATCTGCGTAGTGCCGCTCTGCGAGTGCCGGTCGTTCTGATCGATGATGCCGGTCGACATGAATTGAGTGAGCTATTGCATGCGGCGGCTCACGCGGCCGAACAGATCCTGAGAAAGAGATTCGAGCCCCTGGTGGCTCAGTCGCTGACCGAGGTGGGATTCGTTCCCGACGGGGTGGTCGAGCGTGTCGCGTTTCGCAAGATGACGAATGAACTACTCGACGGCATCGTGAAACGTGGTTTCTTGACGATTGGCGACTTGCGAGACGCGATCTCGCGCAACCAGTTGAAGATGCCCGATCTGACCAGCGTCAGCGAGTTCTTTTCCGGGGATCCGCTGCTACGCGCCGATCGCAATTTTGCCGGCAGTCTGGATGGCGTCTACCAACGTGGTCCGTTCTACCTGCGCTGGATGCAGCGATTGAACGCGCTGACATTCGGCATCCCCTATGGCCGCATGCTGACCAAGTACATCGCCTTGCCATTCGGTCTGGCATTTTTGACCTTGATGGCGGTCGAGGAAATCGCGCATCTGGCTTCGAATCTATTGCCCGGCCTGCATGCCGTTGCCAGTTCGACGGAACCGGTAGCGGCAGCGGCGGTGGAGATCAAAGACCATGCGACGGCACATCGTCATCATCATCTAATCTACAGTCGCTGGAATACGTTCTTCCTGGGCTGTTTCATCTTCACATTGATTCATGTCCCCGAACTTCGGCATCGAATCGTGTGGCTGCTGAAGCGCGCGGGGAAACTGGTGCACGTCGCGTTAATCGACCTGCCACGGCGGATCGCTTCGCTGCCATTTGTCGCCTGGCTGGTCCGCTATTTCCCCTTCATGCTGTTTCGGCGATTCATCCTCGCACCACTGGTGGCCACGGCGATCTTCTGGCTGCTGCTGCCGGCGATGGGTGTCTACAAGCCGCTCGGCCGGTTGTGGGGCGTGATGATTTTCGCGGCATCGGTCGTGATTCTCAATTCGCGATTTGGCCGAGACACCGAAGAGCTGACTCGCGAATTCCTCAGCCGGTCCTGGTACCGCATTCGGGTTCACCTGCTGATGGGGCTGTTCACGCTGATCGTCGACGCGTTTCAGTGGTTAATGGACAGCCTGGAACGTGTCCTGTATGCCGTGGACGAATTGCTGCGATTCCGTAGCGGCGAATCTAATGTCACCCTGGCCTTCAAGGCCGTGCTGGGAATTGTCTGGACAATAATTCATGGCGTGATCCGTTTCTGTGTGACACTGTTGATCGAACCGCAAGCCAACCCGATCAAGCACTTTCCTGTGGTGACGGTATCGCACAAGCTGCTGCTGCCACTGGCATACACTCGTCATCCCGCAACGATTGCCTCGCCACTCGCCAACATCCTGGTCAGTATCTCGCCGTTGTCCGTGGAGACGGCGAACTGGGTGATGGCAATGGTGGTCTGGGGTATTCCCGGCATCTTCGGGTTCCTGGCATGGGAGCTGAAAGAGAACTGGAAGCTGTACGCCGCCAATCGGACCCCGAATCTCACCCCTGTGCAGATCGGGCATCACGGCGAGACGTTGGTCCGCCTGCTGTGCCCAGGGTTCCATTCGGGCACAATTCCCAGACTGTTTGCTCGTCGTCGCCGAGCCGCTCGTCGTGCCGCCTACGATCATCAGATCAATAAAGAAGCCCGCTTCACCGAAAAACTGAATCATGAAGCAGAAAGTCTGCAACATTTTGTCGAACGTGAACTGATCAACCTGCTGCGCGAGAGTCGCACGTTCAGGGGATGTGCACTGGCGGTCGGCAACGTCCAGCTGTCAACCAATCGCGTCTTAGTCACGATTACCAATGCCGAGTATCGCAACGAACCGGTGGAAATTCAGTTCGCGGAGCAGTCGAGCTGGCTGATTGCTGATGTTGCGAACCAGGGTTGGTTGCGCGAGTTCACCGACGAGGATCGCGCGGTCTTTCGCACGGCACTGGCGGGACTGTATCAATTGGGTGCTGTCGATCTGGTCCGTGAGCAAGTGGAAAGCCAGCTGGTGGCTCCGCCATTGCCCGTCACCGATTACCCCCGTCCGCCACTGAGCAATCAGTCCTCGAATCTTCAATACCATCCCTACGACATCTCGGCGGCGGGCATCGTCGTCTGGCCGCATCGACACTATGAAGCGGAAATCCACTATGCACTCGGCGACGAGGCGACGATTTTCCCACGACCTCGCTCGCTGGCTCGGGCTGCCGGGCTGATCCCGTTGCCTCGCGCGGCGGTGCTGTTTGATGAACACCCGCTAACGCGTTCCGCCTGGCGAGCCTACTGGGAAACCGAACAGAATCTGCTGGCCATCCCGCTTCGTCTGCTGCCTGATGTGGAACTGCTGAAGCCTTCAACATCGCCGTAGGAATTGCGGATCAGAATTGCGGATCAGAACCACAATCTGGCATAGGTCTCATTCGTCCTATTCGTCCCATCGAAACAGGACTGATGCGACGCAGAGGACTCACGTGACTGATCTACGCCTCAGGGCGCAATGCCTGCCAAAGAAAAAAACCGCCGCGATCTGCCCGAGAGATCGCGGCGGCCGAGGACTTGCGACAGAGCCTCGGTTTAGGTGCGAGGTAGACCCAGCAACTCTTCTTCTTCTTCCTGGATGATGATACGAGGAGTAATCATCAGCATCAGGCTTTCCGTTTCACGACCAACCCCTGTGTTCTTGAACAGGCGGCTGACGTAAGGGATCTTGTTAAGGATTGGCACACCGGACATGTTGCGGCCTTCCTTCAACCGCTTGATTCCACCCAGCAGAATCGTACCACCGTCCGGAACGCTGACCGTGGTGAGGACGCGAACTTGTTCAACCACAGGCTGCTGAACGGTAATCGTCTGACCACCGCCCACCTGGCTTTGTTGACCCTGCTGGCCCTGTTGACCGCCACCAATGCCACCGCCAGCACCACCGATACCACCACCGATACCGAAGCCTTGTTGACCACCACCGCCACCGCCGAACTGACCACCGCCGAAGCCACCCTGGCCCCCTTGCTGGTTCTGGCCCTGCTGGCCACCGGCTTGACCGGCTTGACCGGCTTGACCACCAGTTCCGCCACCACCA
>CBIHQO010000602.1:0-4715 GCA_966211735.1 uncultured Schlesneria sp. | reverse complement strand
ATCGCTAGCATACCCCTCGCCGCTTCATCGCTTCTACACGATGAGATCGAGTCCACACGCAAACTTTGCGTCGAGAAATCGAGGATGGATCTCAGGACTTACGCCCCATCTCTGATGATAGAATCGGAACTTGAGAGAATAGATTTGGGCGAGAAGAGAGTCGTCTACTTGAGTCGAAAGACTATTGAAAGCACATGGAATCAGCGTTCCCGTCCCTCTGAAAAAGAAGATCAGTTATTGCGTCAGAAGATCATGCTTTTTGTGGCAAAAGCAACAAGCAAACCCTGACGTTCGCCCGAGAAACTCACGGTTTCTTCTGTATCAATTCCGGGCCAGTGTGATCTTAGCAGCCTCGAATAATCAAATTCTTCCCTGCAGTCCGCACATCCGGTTTGACTCTGGTTCTGAGGTGCCCTACCATCTGACGAAGATTGAAGTTCCGGGGTGTCGACCCCGATGTTAGATTGACTGAAAACAGATGCCTTCATTCACCACCTTCGCTTTCCAATCAGCCGATGCCGTGAGCATTCGGATTGAGATCGTGATTATTACCGGAGTTTACTAGCGGCCGGGGTGGCGAAATTACGAATCGACACAAGCCCTCAGGCCGCAACCTGAGGGCTTCTTTTTTGACCTGCGAATGATTGAAAGTTCGAACATGTCTCGCATCCAGATCTACGACACGACCCTTCGCGACGGCAGCCAGGGTGAGGGGGTTAACTTCTCGCTTCAGGACAAACTGCTCATTACGCAGAAGCTGGATGATCTGGGAGTGGATTTTGTTGAGGGGGGCTATCCGCTCTCGAACCCTAAGGATGCAGAGTATTTCGCTAAAGTACTCGACCTGCCTCTCAAGCACGCGAAAATCTGTGCCTTCGGGATGACTCGTCGAAAGGGGTGTGCTCCCGAAGACGACATCGGCATGTGTGCGCTGCGTGATGCCAAAACACCGATCGTCACGATCGTGGGGAAGACCTGGGATCTGCATGTCTTCGAAGTGCTGCATATCAGCGAAGAAGAAAATCTGGCGATGATCCGCGATTCGGTCGGCTTCTTGCGAGCTGAAGGCCGCGAAGTCTTTTATGACGCGGAACACTTCTTCGACGGCTTCCGTGCCAATCCCGAGTTTGCGCTGAAGACAGTCCTTGCAGCTCAGAATGCAGGAGCGAGTACGATCATCCTTTGCGACACAAACGGAGGGCGCCTGCCCGAAGACATCGCTGCGGCAGTCGACGCCGTGCGCCGCGAATTGAAAGTCCCGGTCGGCATCCATGTCCATAACGATGGTGAGTTGGCGGTTGCGAACTCATTGATGGCCGTGGACCACGGCGCGATCCAGGTCCAGGGAACGATCAACGGCATCGGCGAGCGATGCGGTAACGCGGACTTGATCAGTGTCATCGGGAATCTGTCACTTAAGAAAGGCTATGAGGTTCTGAAGCCTGGCGGTATCGGCCACCTGACTGAACTCTCTCGCTACGTCTACGAAATTGCGAACATGAACTTTCGCAACGGGCAGGCCTTCGTCGGAGCCAGCGCGTTCGCTCACAAGGGCGGAATGCACGTGCACGCGGTCAATCGATTGTCGGCGAGTTACGAACATATCCCGCCCGAATCCGTTGGCAACCAACGCAGAATCCTGGTCAGCGAGCTTTCCGGCCGATCAAACATTATCGCGAAAACGACCAAGTACCAGATCAACGACGACAACGCACTCATGACCAAGATCCTGGAACGAGTCCAGGATCTGGAGAATGAAGGCTACCAATTCGAAGCAGCAGAGGCATCGTTCGACCTGCTGGTCCGTAAGGAGGCCGGCGCCTACACACCCAAGTTCGAACGGCTTCAGTATCGCGTGAACGTCGAAACCACGGCAGGGCAGGGGACGATCACCGAAGCCACTATCAAATTGAAGGTGAATGACCAATCCGAGCACGTCGTGGCCGAAGGCGACGGTCCCGTGAACGCCTTGGACAATGCTCTTCGTAAAGCATTGTCGTCGGCGTATCCGAACCTGAGCGAGATGCAGCTTGTCGATTATAAGGTTCGCGTGATTAACTCGACCGAAGGAACAGCAGCACGAGTCCGCGTGGTGATCGAAAGCCGGGATCATACTGATGTCTGGAGTACGGTTGGCGTCAGCGAAAACGTCATCGAAGCCAGCTGGCTGGCCTTGGTCGATAGCGTGGAATACAAATTGTATAAGGATGCCGAATCTGAGGGGCTTTCTGCCTGAGTGGAGTGATTGGATGAACACACATTTGCTCGACGATTTGCGGGACGGGATCAGCCTTACTCTAGCACCGCTGACTGTCGACCAGTATCACCAAATGATCCGCGATGGAATCCTGATTGACGGAGATCCGATTGAATTGCTTGAGGGGACTCTGGTCTACAAAGATCGACGAGATAGCACCGGAGGCATCATGACCCACGGCGGTCGGCATCTGAAAATGCTCAACAAGTTGACCGCAATCTTGTCGCGCTGGGTCGCTGATCGAGCTGTTTTCCTGCAGGTGCAGGGTCCGATTACGCTCGACAATCAAAATGAGCCGGAACCGGACTGCAGCCTGATCATGGGAAAGCCGGATGATTTCGGGGATGCAGTTCCAAACGCTGCGGCCTTGCTAGCCGTTTTTGAGGTGGCGGATAGTTCGCTGAGAACAGATCGCCGAACCAAGCAGCGACTTTATGCGGAGGCAGCGATCCCACTCTACGTCATTGTCAATCTCAAAGATAACTTGATTGAGGTTCATTCCGAACCTCTGCCCCTAGAATCGCGATACGGTAATTTGATCACTTACCAACCTAACGACAATTTTCAACTATCCATCGGTAACCTTGGTCCTCTCCCGATCAACGGGTCCGAATTGTTTTAATACCCCTTCAAAGCTAATTGCTGTCCATGACCACTGAAATCCCGAAGCAATACGAACCCGCCACCGCTGAAGCCAAATGGTTTCCCTACTGGGAATCTCACGGCTATTTCAACGCCGACCCCAATCCTGCGAAGCCACCACATGTCATCATGATCCCGCTGCCCAACGTGACCGGTGCGCTGCACATGGGTCACGCACTGAACGGCACGCTACATGATCTTCTCACTCGCTGGCGACGGATGCAGGGCTACGAAGCACTCTGGATGCCGGGCACCGATCACGCAGGCATCGCGACGCAATCGATGGTCGAAAAGCGGATGCTCGAGCAAGAAGGACTGACTCGCCACGATGTCGGTCGCGAGGCCTTGATCAAGCGGATCTGGGACTGGAAGGACGCCTATGAAATGCGAATCCTCAGCCAATTGAAGAGTCTCGGTGCCAGTTGCGATTGGCGACGGGTGCGTTTCACGCTCGACGAAGTCTGCTCACGAGCTGTGCGACAGACGTTCTTCAAGATGTTCAAAGACGGCCTGATCTTCCGCGGCAAGCGTCTGGTGAACTGGGACACGTTCCTGCAGACAGCGGTGGCTGACGACGAAGTCTATGAAGAAGAGATCGACGGTCACTTCTGGACATTCAACTACCCCGTCGTGAATGAAGCCGGACAGCCGACCGGCGAACGAATCTCGTTCAGCACGACTCGCCCCGAAACAATGCTCGGTGATACCGCCGTGTGCGTGCATCCGACCGACGAGCGATACACCCATTTGATCGGCAAGCTCGTTCGCATCCCCGTGAACGGTCGGACGATTCCGATCGTGGCCGATGCGCTATTAGCTGACAAGACACTCGGCACCGGCTGCGTGAAGGTGACACCCGCTCACGACCCGAACGACTACGCCTGCTGGACTCGCAACAAAGAAAAGATGGGCGAGCCGATCAACATCTTGAACCCGAACGGCACGCTGAACGAAAATGGCGGCCCGTGGCAGGGACAGGACCGCCTCGTCGCGCGCGATGCCGTGGTGGCCGAAATGGAAAAGCTCGGTCACTTTGAAAAGGTGGAAGATCGTAAGATCCCGCTCAAGCACAGCGACCGCTCGAAGACACCAGTGGAACCGTATCTGTCCGAGCAGTGGTTCGTGAAAATGGACACACTCGCCCAAGCCGCCATCGACGCGGCCAACGATGGCCGAGTGACCTTCTATCCCGAACGCTACAAGCAGTCCTATGTGAGTTGGCTGGCTGAAAAGCGGGATTGGTGTATCAGCAGACAACTCTGGTGGGGCCACCGGATTCCGATCTGGTCCAAACAATATTCAAAAGAGGAGTACGAGAAAACATTCGTCCTCGGTTACAGGTTTGATCCTGAGCATGAGGAATCCGACTGGTTCCACGGAGCGGTGTCGTTCGACGGTGATAACTACACCGTGCGCATCTGCTTCAACGAAGGACATAAAGATGTCGAGCAGCAGTACGAGGCGTCTGGGTTCACTCAAGAGGAAGATGTTCTCGATACCTGGTTCAGCTCGGCGCTGTGGCCGCACGCCACATTGGGCTGGCCGGATACCGAGCATAACCCACCGTTAGCATCAAACGATGGGGACTCATCAGTACTCAGTACTCAGTACTCAGTACCCAACAGTGAGACTTCAGGCACTGGCACCAACGAAGTCCTCAACTACTTCTACCCCGGCAGCGTCCTCGTGACATCGCGCGACATCATCACCCTGTGGGTAGCGCGAATGGTGTTGACCGGCCTGTACAACATGGGCGACATCCCATTCAAACACGTCTGCATCCATCCCAAAATCCAGGACGGCTTCGGTCAGGGGA
>CBIHQO010000601.1:0-4716 GCA_966211735.1 uncultured Schlesneria sp. | reverse complement strand
AAGGTCAAGTTCGATATCTGCCGCTGCGATGAAACAGAGCCGACAGTGCTCATGCCTCTACTGAACCTTGCTTTTCCACGCCAATCATTCACCCGCCAGATAACCAAACCGGTCATACGTCTGATTCAACGGATGCGCCTCTGTTCGCCCTTCGATCATCGTCGCCGTCCACTCCGACAGCCGTAGGCCCAAACGCCGACACGCAGCCAGCTCTCGCTCCTCAACAGGAGGCCCCGCGGCAATCGCGCCATAATGCGCCGAGAACTTCACCCCGGTGTAATCGGTCAGGCCGAACACCAGGAATCCATAGTTGATCAGAATCGACATCAGCGTCATGCAGGTCCATTCCTGACCGCCGCCCCATGATCCGGCCGACCTGAACACGCAGCCAATCTTCCCATCGCGCCGACCCCAGTTCTCAATCGGCTGCTGGTCCCACCACTGCTTCATCTGCCAACTGACGCTGCCATAGTTGGTGGGCGAGCCCAGCGCGATCCCATCGCACCAACCCAGATCGGTGTGGTCGGCCACCGAAATATCCTTCAGCCGCACTTCGGTTTTCTCCAGTTGAGCGGCCCCTTCCGCGACCAACTCGGCCATCCGACGAGTATTGCCGCTATTGGAATGATACAGCACCAGGATCTTCGCCACTGTGACAACCTCTTCTTCGCAAGTGATCAGGCAGGATATTCAATGCACTGAAAGGACGAAATTACATCGGTCGCTGATCCAATACTCGGATAGTAACCGACGTCCAGGTCCCAGTAATCTCCCAGGAAGTTCCGCTCTCGATAGAACCGCCACTTCCCTTGTACCACGATAATCGAAGAGATTTTGTCGTTCAGATCCCGGCCAATGATCTGCATATTCAGGTTGGTACGTTGGTGATGCCCGCCATAGTCGTGATCCTCATAAACGACGACTTCGGGCAGACTCTTGAGATGTGGCGGTCGCGGAACCCGGATACTCTCCGTGGCATTCCCAGTTGGCTTCATTGAATTTCCTTCGTGTGCTGCACCGAACAAATGAATGAGAAGTCGCCGCAGATCATAAGCCCATTCTGTCGGGAACGCCCGCGCGAATGGCCGGTCGATGAACTGCCAAACGACTCAATCACATTCCTATGTTTGTCTTCCTGAACGGGGGACGTAAGTCCCCTGGCCCCGCCTTTGGGCGTAAGCCCCTCTGCGCTCAATTCGACTTCAATAAGCTCCACCACGATTGCCACAGCTCCGTCCCCTTGAAGTAGTAACCAGCCACAAGCATCGCAACAACGATTGCGGCAACAACCACTCCCCGAGGAATAAAGCGAGGATTCCTTTCAAAGAACGCCCCCATCAGGCACGCCATCAAAGCGACAGCAAGCCACTCCGAGAAGCGCTCGACACCCAATTCCACGCCACGTTTCTCGCCGGTCGAGTAGTTCTGGTGAGAATACGCAATCAACCACTGCACGAATCCAGTGAAGCTCGCATAGATGGTCCACATCCCAATGAACAGCAGCGCCAACCTCCAGGAGCTTCGCGCAGCGTGGCCCGAATTTCGGCTGAATCGAATCGAGACGTAATACGTGCTCGTCACACAAAGCCACAGCAGTAGTGAACTGGGATTCGGCGACCACTGCACAATCTCGATCAACAACACCCCAACAATGAAGGGGACCACCACCAGCCGCATCGCCGCGGAAAGCATCCCCACTAATTTAGCGTCAACCAGGATGACGGTCAGCAGCACCACACAGAAGAGTTGAGAAGCGTGGTGCTCAAAGTCCCACGGAGCGAAATAATAGATGAGAAAATCCAACGTGTTCCGACTCCCGCTTGTGTACCACCGGCGTCCACTGAAATCGTGGACCTGGCCGCTCCGAAATAAGATGAATTCGCCAAGTGAGGTGGCCCTGCAATCATCATGCGCTCAATTGATCTTGGGTGCCATGGTCTTGGAGTCTTCGACAAAGCCATGTCGTTTGTGGAGAGCAATTCCACTTCGAAGCAATCGCAACATTAATCGAAGTCATAGCTAATCTCAGGCCTCTGACCAGGATCACGACGGAAGTTGACCCAATAGTGAAAAAATCCGCCGCCTAGATGGATCGCGACCGCCTCCGTGTTCGCCGTTACCAAGCCATCTAAATGCGTTCTCACGCCAATCGGAATCTCATCGGCCGCCAGTCGTCGATCCGGTTGATTCGGCTGGCATTCGTCCATGATTCTTTCAGCCCATTTTCGAAGAACGTCAGCCCCGCCTGCCATTGCCACTTTGTGCTCCAGGTGCCAACGCATACACATGGGGACCGAGCCACAACAGAATGACAGCAAACCCACGCTGACAAGGCACAACGCAAACGTCCGCTGACGATTGGCGCCACTCAAGAAGAGCCGGCAGGCAAGTGCCAATGCGCTTCCCGCTAGCATCGGAAGCGCGACCAAAACACAAAGGAACATTCCGTCTTGAAGAGCGAAGACGGTCAAGATAAGCGAAATTGCATAAGCGACGACGGAAGTAGCTGCCGCCCAAACATCCCAAGGAACCGCGCGCAATCGCCCGGCAATAGACATCAAGTTATCCCAACTGCCGAACGATCTAGAGACTCTGCCCGCAAAAAGTACCTAAAGTCTGTTCAATCCCAGATACTGGGCCAACTGCATGCCGCCAAAGAGAACAACCAGGAAAGCAATGAAGAAGAAACAGACATTCAATTGACGCCGACACGGGCGGCAGTAAAGCGCAGTAACTTCTCCGCGAAGAGTGCTCGACTGAGGTGATAGCATCAAGAAATATGGAGCAGCGAGCAATCGCAACAGTGTAGATGCAGGCCGCAGGTCATTCGCGTCGAACTCACCGCGACATCGCCTGCACTGCAGCGTGCCATCTTGTCTTTGCTCTGCTTTCTGTTCTGCGGAGGCGTCAGTTTTCATCTGAATATGCTGCTCGCATGATAAGTGACGGATCGATGTCGACACGAGTCCACTCAACCTTCATCAGTCGATTGCCACTCTCGTCAACTTGGGTGAAATCGAAGTTCGCTTTCGCGGCCAAGCCCTTCTCGAGATTGGTGGTCAGGGAAGGTGTGAGCAACAACTCAAGTTCATTATGGCGAGCCCTGTCTTGCGGCAGCGCGGGATGTGTCTCCGTCGTTGTCAGCCCCGCATGATATGCAGCACTCCAGCGTAACCAGATGTCCCAGTCTTCGCGCGCTAAGGCCAGGACATCGACCGAAATCGGAGTCAGCAGAAATACATCACTTTCTGACCCGATATCTGCCCAACACGATTCGTAGAGGTGCGGAACACCACCATAGTTGGCAACTCCCTTGCGCGGACCATCGTAGAAGTCGGTCATCGTGTAAATTGTGTCAAATGCCATGGAATTGGAAGCTCTTTCTTCCCTGCGACGAATGTCTACGTAAGTTGCCCACGATGAACGCCAAGCCTCCGATCAACGCACCAATGCTGTGAACCGCCTGCGACCGCCTTCTCGGGACCGCATTGTTGCCGTGCCTCGCGGGCCTCTTCCTCCGCCCCAGTCACTTCGCCGCCCACAAGAGATTGTTGCTGATCGCCTCGGCGTAGTCCCCCGAAAGGAAGCCCGGGCACAGGCAGGCCAGTTCCTCTGTCGTCGGGCCCGGCTCCCGGCCTTTGGTGGCATGCCAGGCGTCAGCCAGTTCGAAGGCGGCCCCATTGAGTACCGCGGCCAGACGTCGAGCCTCGGCATATTGCTCCCGACCGAACCCCGGAACACGATCTTCCAACGCGCGACTGGCCTTGTCTTCGGAGAGCCCGCCGCGTTCCCACATCAAGTGCAGCGCCGCACTCAGCAACTCGGGTAGTGGCACCGACATCGGCCCTCCTTCGTTCCCCTGCGAACCTCGTAAGCCGCCGAACGACCAAGGAAAGATCCCCGCGATCAACTGCGACCGTCCAAACACCCCAACACTCTGAACTGCCGGCGGCCGCGGGTCAAGTTGGCCGCCTCGTTCGACCTGCAGCTGCTTCAATCGGGTTCGAGCTGTTTTGATGTCGCGGCACTGCCACTGCAACATCCTTCGTTTCATCTGACGGGGAATGCCATAATGACGATCTGCGCGACAATGATATAGATGGGGATTCCGATCGTCACGTTGTAAGAAAACGTCAACCCGAGCGATGCTGCCAGCGGCAGCGTCGGGCTGGCTTCGGGAATCGCCAGCCGCTGAATCGCGGGGACGGCGATGTACGAAGCGGCAGCGCACAGGACGGCGAAGAGAGCATAGGTTCCAAGTTGAAGTGGAGTACCCGTGACCATTGCGAAGGCGTGCGCAACGCAGATTCCCGCCGTCGCAAAAATGTTCGGGGCCAGCAACCCGAACAGAATAAAACGCCAGCCTGCCGTCTTGAGATCCATCAGACGCCTGGATGCCGCCATTCCCATCTCCAGCAGAAACAAGCACAACAGCCCCTGAAACAATGTGACAAACAGGCTGTCATCGGCATCTGTCACTTTATGTCCCTGCAGGCGGCTGGCGAAGCCGATCAGGATGCCTCCGAACAACAAAAACAGACCGGGGTTCAAGAACACTTCGCGAAGCAGTTCGACGTTAAAGGCCCCGGCTGGCTTGTGGCTCACACTATTCTCGTCGGGCTCCTCTTTGTTTTCGAGGGCCATGCGAGCCTCTCGATCGAGCGCCTTCTGCTGCGCGGTCTTGGCCCCATGGCCATCCTCGTGATCAACTTCAGC
>CBIHQO010000600.1:0-4739 GCA_966211735.1 uncultured Schlesneria sp. | reverse complement strand
TGAAGCGAATGAAACGAATGACCGCGCTGTCGTGCAGGCCAATCGAAGCTTGACGCTGTCGAAACCCGTTCAAGCCAATTCACCAAGCGCGCCGCAAGACTCTATTGAGCCCCCCGAGAATACCACTGATCTCGATGAAGAAAGCAGCGAGGTCGTCTCGCTGGATTTGGGAGTGGACGCGAGTCGGAATCAGTCAGGCTTGTCGATATCACCCCCTTGGCCGGACGACTTCGCAGTACCTCGCAAGGTAAATATCGAGGACTCGGCATCAATGCCCGTAGACTTCGATGAAGTCGAACCGTTGTCGCCGTTCCGCGACGTGGCGGGGCAATCTTCCAACCCCGCAACTACGCCCGCCACCTGCGATTCGGCGCGGCCTTGCGATCAAAGTTGGGTATTCGGCATTGCGCTCTTCGCGGTTTGCGCGACCGTCGCCGTCTTCTGGTATCGCCGCGGTGCGGTTTGAGGCTCCGAAAAGGAACTCAATTCACGCCCAGGGAAATTCCTCAAAACGTCTTCCAATATCCGCCGCGGTCATGGTCAAATCGTATTTCGCTCCCGCGCACCGTGTCGTCGATCTTCCCATCCGCGAAAACAGTTTGCCCCATCACCCACGTTCGCACGGGCCAACCTGTCAGTGTGACTCCATCCCAGGGGCTCCAACGGCACTTGGTTTCCTGCTCAGCATCACGAATTGTCTGCGACTTGTTTAAATCAACAAGGACTAGATCTGCGTCATAGTTTGGGGCAATTCGCCCCTTGCCGACGAGATCCCAGACGCGTGCCGGGGCATCGCACATCCAATGCACGACTTGATCGAGGGTACACAGTCCGCGAGAGACACTGTCCAGCATGAGGGCCAGTGAGTTTTCCACGGCTGGCAAGCCGGAGGGCGACTTCGGATAGGGCTGACGTTTTTCGTCCAAAGTGTGTGGCGCATGATCAGTGGCGATGACCTGCAGGCGGCCATCGCGAAGCGCAGTCCAGAGAGCAGCATTGTCCGCGGCCGTTTTGATCGAAGGATTCATCTGGACCAGCGATCCCAGTCGGTCATAGTCGTCGACATTGAAAAACAAGTGGTGTGGACAGGCTTCCCCCGTGATCAGACCTCGATGATCGCGCAGTAGTTCTGTTTCGGCTCCTGTTGAAACATGCAGGACGTGAAATCGGTGATTGTGGCGGAACGCCAGATCGATGGACCGCTGGACGGCAATGACCGCCGCGCGCTCATCACGAATGCGGGAATGATCTCGGAAGGTCTTCCCTCCTTGCAGGGCGTCCCGGTTGGCACGGACGGTTGTTTCGTCCTCGCAATGTGCGCAAATCGGCAGGGTCGTTTCGGAGAAAATCTGCTCCAGTGCCGCTTGTTCATCCACGAGCAGATCACCCGTACTGGAGCCGATGAAGATCTTGATTCCCGGAGTTCGCCTGGCTTGGACTAATTCCTGGGTGTTGCTTGGGGTTGCGCCAATGTAGAACCCGAAATTGACCAGACATTTGCCGGCGGCCAGATCCAACTTTTGAGCCAGGCGCTCACAGGTTGTCGTCGTCGGGTTGGTGTTTGGCATCTCCAGAAAAGAGGTGACTCCCCCTTTGGCGCAGGCGCGGGTGGCTGTGTACAGATCCTCTTTGTGAGTCAGTCCTGGCTCCCGAAAGTGGACCTGATCGTCGACGACCCCAGGCAGCAGGTGCAGTCCGTCAGCTCGCACGACCTCGTCCACAACTGCCGTTGAGGGCGGATCAATATCAATTATGGTTGATCCGTCTATAAGAATATTTACTCGAGATAGTCCGTTGGGCAGGACGCAATTCGCGCCCGAGATCAGCGTACGCATGAAGACTCCGCGGAAATTGGGAGAGGCACTGTGCTGGCAATCCACTGTACCTAAACTGGTCGGGGAATAAAGATCTGGCCACTTCGAGGGTTCGAAAATCGCTGCAGGCAAGGGATTTCGAGGGATATCGGTCCATCGCGCCCTTGCGGTTGACCACTGTTCACCGACCTTATCCAGTCGTCTCCCGACCGGTTCACCGACAGGGACGGACCGTCACGGCGCGGCAACCTGAAGCTTTTGGCTCTAGCAACCTCGCTAGACCCCTGCAACTCAGTCGTCTTCACATTTCGATCCAATCTGCGCCCGTTGATTGATCGTTAAGGTCCACTCTGTTTAGCTGTCCCTCCCCAAGGCCAATCTAGGTGACTGGCCTGTGGGGAGTTTCGGTGGGGTTCGCCATGGGTCGGCGACTTCAACTCTGCCGGAATGATTCGAGTTCCTCAAGGAGTTGGACTGAATGATTAGATTGGTGATTGCGATGTCGGCAGTTCTGATGGCAGGATTGCCCGCATGGGCAGAGTTCGAGCCCGCGGATGCTCTGGCCCCCTGCAACGGCCTGGTCGAGACGGTTAAAGTCGAAAAAGTAGCCACGAAGGAGCAGGAAGGTCCTCACGATTGGCTGATTAAGCATCAAACGATTGTCAGGCTGGTCGAACTGACCAACCAGCACCGTGCCCAGATGGGCATGGGCCCCGTTATCCTGGACACGCAGATGTGCCTTGATGCACAGCGACATGCGAACTGGATGGCCAATTACGGCGGCTTCCAGCACAGTAATATGGGATACATGGAAATTATCTTCCAAAGCGTCCAAACCCCTGAAGCAGCGATTCACGGTTGGATCGCCTCGCCCCCGCATCACGGCATCATGCTGAGCGGTACCCGGGTTGGCTACGGATATATGGTGCGTAACGGCTATCCTTACTGGGTGGGCGTCTTCCGCTAACAGTTGATATTGAACAGGCTGGGCGGGCAATGCGAACGTAATGCATTGCCCGTTTTTGTTTTTGAGCAACGAATAAACAAAGGGAGACGGCGCTTTCGCACCGCCTCCCTTTGCTTTTCGGGTGTCAGATTCACTTACTTGGCAGGAACCCACTGAGCTTGCTGGACAGGATTTCCTGGTCGAGGTGGGACAGAAACCGTCGACAGAGCTGGCGGCGGAGTCAGCGTCGGAACAGCTCCGGGACCGGAAATCACCGTACCAGGCAGGCGCTGGAATTCCTCGACGGAAACATGCTGAATCTGGCCATTGGCCGGAGCTTGGAACGTCGTCGAGTCAGGAGCACCTGGGGCCGGAATCGGCTCGTTCGTTCGCGTTGGCGATGCCGGAGCAGGTACTGGCGTTGGCGACTGATCTGCAGGCGTCACATAAGTCGGCGAGGCAGGAGCATAGCCGCTCGATTGTCCGCCGGATTGGCCGCAACCGCAGCTTGAGCCTCCGCCGCCGCCGCCCATGCTCATCCCGCCGTCCATCCCGCAGCTATTGCCACCGCAGACGGAACAGCAGTCATTGGACCAGCTGTAATTCCTGCAGCTATTGCAGGCAAAGCGATTATGAAACCAGTTGGTCAGGCTGCAACCACCACCACAACAGGCCCCGGGGCCACATGGATTGCAGGGATCCGATGAGACGCACTGTGTATGACAGCAGCCAACGGTGGAGAACATCAGTAGAGCGGTCAGACAGATCAAACGATGCAGCGGCATGGGAAGCCTTTCCCTAATTTCTCGTTCCATGAGACACCCGAGACGAAATCTCTTCCCTCTCTTTATCGACCGGTACAATCGGTAAACTTTACGGATTCTGCCTGTTTTTCTAAAAAGTCTGGATCTGCAGTTTGAGTGTAATGCGCAAAATAAAGCGACAATTCCAATTAAGTCGACTTTACCGCTCCGCTGATCGGTCGGATTTGCCAAAATCCGATCGACTTTTGCCACAATTCCGCTGGACGAACGGCCGCGGATTGCTAAAAAAAGATCAGATTCCCGGAATCGCATGAACCTTCTCTGGCGAACGGGTGTCTACAATATGTGCGGACTTTGTTTTTGTTTCCGCTGCCAACGCGGGGCGAATGCCGCGTAAAACTCAAACTTGTGGATTTTTGTTCCGAAACAGATCTATCAGAAGTCGTTTCCCGGAAACTGCGGTCGCCGCAGGAGGTACCCCCGATGCAAGCAATTAATGGCATTCAAGTCGCGATGATCAACACCAACGCCAACGTACAAGTCGGCATGGTCGTAGACGCAGCGAATGCCCATCGGTCGTACCGTCCCAGCGAGCTACGCCCGGTTTCGTTGCGTCCCGATTTTGAGGGTACCACCACCGATTCCACGTGTCCGAGTGACCTAAAACAGGGGTTACTCGGGGCCACAGGTACCGGCGGGAGTATTCCCTCAACCATGTGCCACGGCAGAACTTGGCGACTCGATAGTCGCCATCTGCCGGAGACAGCATGGGCGATGCTCGTCCTGAACCGCTCACTTTGCGGCTAAGACTCAGCATCAGGGATTGCTCTCTCGTCGAAGTGCGGTGGTGTTCGAGTGGCCGGGTCTGTCACGACATGTGACGGCTTGGTTTCACCGGTCACCTCTCATCGATGGTCCAGCTCACTCGGCCGTTGGAATGCCATGCGCATTCCGCACGTCTAGGTGTCGTTGGTCCATTTGCAGCTTCTCCGAATTCACATCGCAGGCAGTGTCACGATGACATCGCCCGCTTTTTGGGAAACGAATAGAAATGGACACGGAAGAATTCTTGCCATTGGTTTTGCAGGCTCAAGCGGGTGATCGGGAAGCTTTCGGCCAATTGGCCGTGATGTTTGAACCGACTGTCTATGCGATCGCATTGCGTCGGTTGCGAAACCAGGCGGAAGCGGCCAAGTTGACCCAGGACGTCTTGAT
>CBIHQO010000599.1:0-4742 GCA_966211735.1 uncultured Schlesneria sp. | reverse complement strand
GGCCGAACTGATCATCGGGCAGCGGCTCGGTTACAAGACTCTGGCGTTCAACGGGACGCAGACAATTGAGAATGTGCAGTTCATGGACACGGGGACGAAGCTGGTCTTCCGACCGTTCATTTCGCCCGACGGGCTGGTTCGATTGGAAGTTCATCCAGAGCGAAGCCGAGCCAAGATTAATGAAAAGACCGGGCTTCCAAATGCGGAAACGACGGAAGTCACGACCAACGTCATGGTGCGGGATGGGACGACGGTCGTGTTGGGAGGTTTGATCTCAGAAGAGTGCCGCGAAGCGATTGATCGCGTTCCTGTGCTGGGATCGATTCCCTGGGTGGGTGGTGCGTTCAGGAACAAGTCGGAGCAGGTGTCTCGCAATGAGATGATTGTTTTGATTACGCCTCGAATCGTCACGGAGCCGGAAGCGATGATGGAAGGAGACAAGCTGCAGTTCGAGACGGAATCTCGCGCCGCTTATTTCCGCGACAGCTTGAGTCCTCACAACCGGACCAGTTTGACGCGGGCTCATTACGAACGGGCGTGTGCCTGCTTTGAACAAGGCAACTTATTGAAGGCCAAGCAGCAGATTGATGCGGCATTGCTTCAGAAGTTGAAGTTGAAAATTGATCCGGCGTTGCGTGATCAGCCGGGGCATGCGTGGATGTGGCCGGGTGGGCGGGCGGTCCGGCGGTAAGAAAAAATGGGACAGATGAGACGTAGGCGACCGATGTCAATGCTTAGCCGCGGCGGATGGCTTCCATGGGGGACATTCTGACTGCCCACCAGGCGGGATAGAGTCCGCCGATTACTCCCAAAAACGTGCTGAAGCCCAGGCTGAAGAGCAACAAACCGGGGCTGGCGTAGAGGTGCAGCTTTGTTGGCAGCATCCAGTTCGCGAACTGGACGACTGCCCAGCCAAGCAGGCAACCACAAGCGCCGCCGAAGATACCGAGAAGCGCGCTTTCCCATGTGATCAGCCGCAGAATATCCCACGCGGACCAGCCGTTTGCTTTCAGGACGCCGAACTCGATCATCCGTTCGGCGACGCTCATCAGCATCGTGTTCAGGATGCTGAGCAGTGCAATGACGACGCCGATGCCTGTCATCAGATAGAGGAAGATGTCGAGGTCGCTGCTGAGTTCCTTGACCTTCTCACCCCAATCGCTGGCCGAGCGGATTTCCAATGCTTCTTCGGGCGGGGCGGCAGGATCAGGCGGCGCTTCCGCGGGGGCACTTCCTTGCAACAGATTTGCTGCTGCGTTGAGGAGGTCGACCGGGCCACCACTCGTCAGGGCGTCCAGTCCTTTGGAATGGCCGACGTTTCGTCCGCGAAACTTGGCCTGGACTGCGGCGATCAATTCTGGATTGGCCACGGTTCCATCGGGTTCGAAGTAGACGGACGTGATGAATCGATCTTCCATTTTGGAGATCTTACGGACAGCGGCTTCGTCAAGGACGATGGCGACATCCAACAATAGGGAATTGCAGCGATAGATGCCGACGATCGTCAGGTTGTAGGTGTCGACTCGCAGTGGATCGCCGACCTGCTTATGAAAGGCGTCGGCGATCTGTTGACTGATCACGCAGTTGAAGGTTTCTTTGTCGGCCAGAGAGAGGAAGCGGCCCTTGATGATGTCGTCGCGATAGACGGCCTTCTTCAACGCCAGTGTTTGTTCGATGTCGAGTCCGAACAGCAGTCGCGGCGGGCTGAAGGTCGGTTTCCCTTCAACCAGCTGGGCTCGAGCCCACACTTCGGGACGAACGATGCGGACTCCTTTCACGGCGGCGATCTCGTCTGACCAACTTGCCGGGATTCGCGAGAACAATGGGATGGGGGCACCGGGTTGCATCGCGGCGAGACCGGGGATTCGTCCAAAGGAACTTTGGAGCGTATCGTCGATGCCCACGGCGATCGAAAACAACCCCACCATTCCCATGATTGCGACGGTGAGTCCGAGCAACGCCAACAGGGAACGGACGGGGCGGCTGAGAAGGTTCTGGGCTGCAAATCGAAGCATGGATGATAATCGTTCTGAACAAATGCCTGGGGATAATGGGTACAGCATACCGAGCTAGTCGCAGCTAGCGTTAGGCCACCTGCCTCCAGGACCGGCAGTGCGCAGCCGCGGTTAACTGAGTGTAAGTCAGTAACGCTCTCTGGATCGTGCAGCCCCAAAGTTCCTGGCGAGTTTGGCGATGGGGAGCCTGCTTCGGCAGATCAAAGGTCCCCAAAAGCAAATTGCTGAATTCGCCGAAACCTTTCTGATTTGCTGGTGTTTATGCCTGCTGGCGAAAGGTTGCCTGGTTGTCGGTCGAAAGATTCACATCGCGCTGGAATCCTGATGCTTTCCAATTCTATTCGGCTGCGCCTGGTGCTGGCTTGGTTGCTGTGCCTGCAGGGTGGCTTGATGCCGGCGGCGGAAGAGGTTCCAGCAGATCTGCAGTCGATTGGGGGCAAATGGTACGTCAAACGAGGTGACAAGCCCGTCTATTATTATCGTGATGCCGACCGCTTTGTGGATCTGTTTTCGTATCACGCCAAGGATTCGAACAAGGACGGTATCGACAATGTTCGGATCAGCCACGATTCACAGTTTGTGATCATTGATAGCCAGGGATATCCGAATCACCCGACGGCGAAGTTTCCGAATAGCAGCAATCCCAACACGATTCGCGTGCAGGATTTTCACTTTCGCCTGCCGCTGGAACCGAAGCTGGCGGGCAAGATCACGCGGGTGCCGATGGGGCCGATCGGGATGGCGCTGAATGGTGTGGTGTTCTTCAATCCGTTTGAAGCGGGAGGGATGAACGCGGTCGCAGGGTACTCTGAAGTGTGGCTGGATTCGTGTTGCGGACACCCCCAACAGCATGGAGTCTACCACTATCACAAGTATCCCAGTTGCGTGAAGTCGCCGTTTCCTGACGATGGCAAGCAGCATTCACCAATCATCGGATTTGCCTGGGATGGATTTCCGATTTATGGGCCGTACGAAGAAGCCGGAGTGATGGCAAGGGATCTAAAAGGGGCGACTGCTCTGGATGTGTGTAACGGCCATCAGGACAAGGTGCGTGGCTATCACTATCACGTCACGCCTGGGCGGTTCCCTTATGTGATCGGAGGCTATGCCGGTGTCGTCGAGCCTTCGAATAGCCGCGAATTGCGGCGTGGCGGACAAGGGGCGATTCAAGACAACTCGTCGGGCGACAGTCGACTAGACAAGGTGATTGCCTCGGTGAAGCCGGTCACTGCGGGACGCGGGAAGAAGCAGACCGTTCAGATTCAACTCGTTCCTGCGAATGCTCGATTCGGTGGTTTGCCGATGGGGAAGCCCGATTGGGTTCAGTTCGGACCATACGAAGCCGTTCGAGTTGAGCGAACGGGTAATGTCGTGACTGTTGATCTAGAAATCCCAGAGGACGCCGCTGCTGGTGTGTCGTTGGATTGTCATATCGAATTTGAGAACCCGGGTCGAGGTGGGGCGTTGGTGTTTAAGCGGAATGATGCCTTCCGCATCGTGGAATAAGGCTTGATTTACTAGTCGGTGATTTTGCCTGTGTGTTACAGATGGAATCCAAGTCGCTCGTTGAGGAGATGGCGAAAATGAAGAGATTCGCGTGGACGTTTAGCATGCTGGTCGCAGGTGCCGCCATTGCCGTGGCACAGCCTCCGGAGGGACCTCGTGGTGGCGGGCGTGGCGGCGATTTTCGACCACCTCCGAACCCCTTTGTTACGGTGCTGGACACCGACGGAGATGGCGTGATTTCCGCCGACGAATTGAAGGCAGCCTCTGCGTCTCTGGCGAAGCTGGATACGAACAACGACGGCAAGCTGGCGGATGACGAAATTCGTCCGCGTCCTCCCGCTGGTGAACGTGGTCCCGGCGGTCCTGGCGAACGTGGTCCTGGCGAACGTGGTGCCGGTGCGGGAGACCGCGGGCGTGGGGCTGAGGGCCGTGGTCCTGCTTCTGGGCGCGGTGCGGATGCTCGCGGGCAGCAAGGTCGAACGGGCGCAGGTCGCGAAGGTGGCGGTCCGGGTGAACGGGGTGGTCGCGGTCCCGATGGGGGGCGCGGACCTGAGGGGCCTGGTGGGCCTCCCAATCCTGAGCGTTTCATCGAGCATGCGATGGAATTTGACGCGGATAAGGATGGCAAATTGAGTCACGATGAACTGGCGAAGTTTGCGCAGGACATGGCTCAGCGACGCGGCGGCGGACCTGGTGGTGGCGGCGGTCCCGGTGAAGGTCGACCCAATGGGCCTGGTGGCGCTGGCGGGCGTCCTGATGGCGGCGAGCGTCCAAAGCGACCCGACTGATCTGGTTTTTCGCTCAAAGTTTAAGGGTCGACATCAGGCGACCCTTTCGCTTTAACCGGGGCTTTGGCTATGACGCGACAGTGTCAGTGCTGCCTGGCGGGGAAACCACGAAGTGATCGTTCCACCAGCTTGGCAGATTGGGATTGATCGCCAGCCAGCCGATACCATGATACGAGGGCTTTCGCATTTCGATCGCCACGACGATCGGCGTTGCCAGCAATGACAGTCCAAAGGTTGCCAGTGGGGTTGGTGTGTTCAACGTCACGGTCATTGTCGCCAGCGATGTGAAGATTGCGGCCCAAACGAGCTCCAAAGATCGAGCCATACGAACGATGTTGCAGAACAGGAGGAAGTGAAGCACCACGAACGCGAGACCGACGCCCCACCACCAGACAACGTTGGCCAAGACGATGGACGCGACCACAGCGATGAT
>CBIHQO010000598.1:0-4742 GCA_966211735.1 uncultured Schlesneria sp. | reverse complement strand
TGCCAGCAACGCCGGCGCCGCCCCCATGCAGAGCCACGAGAAATATTCGACCTCCAGACGCTGCACGGTGACTTCATGGCCGACGATGCTAAAGAGCCACGCCGACCAATACGCCGGAATGATCAGCAGTAGTCCGCATGCGATCGCAAAGTAAGCTGCCTGCCAGACACAACTCGCCGCTCGACCAGGCTGCTTGGCTCCGTCGTATTGAGCGACAAATGCATTGGCGTACGACACCACACCAAACGGCAGACTCAGACCCGACCAGAACAGGATGCCGGCTGGCAAGGCGGCGGCCACCGCCGCTTCTGAGTACCAAGTCAGGTAGATTCGGTCGATCACATGCATCAGCGACTGCGTTCCCGAGCTTAAAATCATCGGGACGGCGATGACCAATAGTTCTCGATATCCCCCCGGTACGCCTTTCACATGTAAGTCGCTGATGATGCTCGCACTGTCATCTGGCGTTATTTGGGATTCCGAAGAAAGTGCCGAGTCAGCCTCAACTGAGGAAATGGACGAGGGTTCAGACACGGAGAGCGCCGCCTTTAGCAGATAAACTTGAACTCTTCACGACAAACAGTATGGAATTGAACAGGCTGTTGACAACCGACCCCACGATAAAGTTCACGCGAAGTTCATTGGATCGTCGGTCCGCTTGCTGGCATCGTCGGCATCCGTTACGGTTTGTCAGGGCCACGTTTCGTATCAGTCAACCTGAAGACGAAATACTGGTGGTCCTTACCCTTCCGGAATCCCTTTGAATGTCTTGGTTTCGCACGATCTGTGTCGCACTGACTGTATCGTTGATGGCCACTGGTGCCGTTCGAGCCGATGTCAAATTGCCGGCGATCATCGGCGACAACATGATGCTGCAGCAGGGGCACGACTTACCCTTCTGGGGCTGGGCTGAGCCGGGCGAACAAGTTTCAGTCACTGTCGCAGGCAAAGTCACAATGGCCGCGACCGGTGCGGACGGACGCTGGTCCATGCGATGCCCCGCTGTTTCGAAATTTGGACCGGTCGAAGTCGTGGTGGCGGGCAAGAATACAATCGCCCTGAAGAACGCAGTCGTCGGCGACGTCTGGATCTGTTCCGGCCAGTCCAACATGCAGTGGCGGGTATCAGAATCGACAGGAGCCAAAGACGAAGTCGCTTCCGCGAAACTACCCTCGCTGCGGCTGTTTCAAATCGAACGCCAGACAGCACTCGAGCCTCAACAGGAAATGGAAGGCCGCTGGGTGGAATGTCAGCCCGAGACTGTCGGCGAATTTTCGGCTGTCGGATATTTCTTCGGCAAAGAGCTCCACACCCGACTGAACAACCGACCAATCGGTCTCATCGAAGCGGCATACAGCGGATGCGGGGCCGAATCGTGGGTCAGCGACGCCACTTTGAAGGCTGACCCGATCTATCAGCAGCTACTTGAAAAGACTGCGGCCGCCAACAAAGACCCGGCTCAAGCCAACACTCCCGGCCGTGCGAGCGTCCTGTACAACGGAGTGATCGCCCCGCTGCAACCGTTCGCGTTCAAGGGAGTCATCTGGTACCAAGGTGAGCAGAATGCGACTCGAGCTCATCAGTATCGGACACTGTTTCCCGCCATGATCGAAGATTGGCGACGGACCTGGGGTCAGGGCGATTTTCCATTTCTCTTTGTCCAATTGCCGAACTATCTCACCGATAAGAATAAGCCGGATCATCCAGCTGAGCCCGAAGCCAGCGCCTGGGCCGAACTGCGGGAAGCACAGCGACACGCCCTATCCGCTTCGAATACCGGCATGGCCGTCACCATCGACCTGGGAGATGCACGAGACATCCACCCCAAGAATAAGCAGGAAGTCGGTCGCCGATTGGCTCGACAGGCCTTGTCGGTGGCGTACTGCCAATCACTCGTCGCTTCTGGTCCGATCTTCCGATCGATGACCATCACTGGTAACGAGGCTCATTTGCAGTTCTACCATGTCGGTGGTGGACTGGTGTCGCGTGGAAGCGACCTTCGAGGATTCGCGATTGCCGGTGTCGACCAGAAATTCGTCTGGGCCAAGGCGACGATCATTGGGAACAAAGTCGTGGTGAGTTCCGATCAAGTGGCGATGCCGGTCGCCGTACGGTACGCCTGGTCAGACAATCCCGACTGCAACCTCTACAACAAAGAGGGGCTTCCCGCATCCCCCTTCCGCACAGATGACTGGCCGGGTGTCACGTTCGGCGTGCTACGGTAATCGTGCACATTTCGATCGCGGCGCATCTCCAAGCAGTAAATCCGTCCCGTCCTCACGGACAACGGATCCGAACCATTGCTCAATGAGGGGTGATGACTGCTGTCATGCTTCGTTTGTTCGTAGAAGAGCAACCACATGGCTGGCAGGTTATGCTCGCATCCCTGCTGGTTGGCACGATCCCCAGCTCTCTTGTCCTGAGATTGGCCCTACTTGGACATCTTAGATCGTCTAGCGACCATGGCTACGATCGGTTCATTTCGGACTGTGAATGCACAGAGACATGCATCAATCGGTTGGTCCGCGAAAATGTTCGTTTCTTGCAAATCCCGGAATCGGAGTGAAATTCCGGGATATTCCAGTTGGCTCCGATATGATGGGAGGTCAGCTTTAGGTCTTGATTGTTTGTGCGCAAGACGGTGTTTCTATGCGGCGCAGCTTGATTCTGGCGGTAGGTCTATTTGCGTACGTGATTTCGGCCAGTACTTTCGCTCAGGACTGGCGAAAGACCGTCACGGTGGAGATCTATCTGACAGAGGAGACCCGCCTGTTTATCGAAGGTCAGGAGAAGCCGTATCAGGGCCCCAAGCGCCGCTTCGTCTCACCGCCACTGCCGCAGGGCAAATACACCTATACGATTAAGGCGATCACCCCCGGCCCAATGGGACCGGAAACAGTTACACACCTGCTCGATGTTCGGCCGGGTGACTTCGAATCGATCGACCTGCGCCCGCCAGGCAAGCGGCCCACAACCGATGTCGAATATGAGCCAACACCACAGAATGTGGTCGATGCACTGCTACGTCTAGCGAAGGTCACCAAAGAGGACGTGGTCTGGGATCTCGGCTGCGGCGACGGGCGCATTCCGGTGACGGCGGCCAAGGAGTACGGCTGCAAGGCGGATGGTTTCGACATCGACCTCGAACGCGTCAAAGATTCGCTCGCCAATGCGCGCAAGCTCGGCCTGGAGAAGTTGGTCACGATCGAACAGCGCGACATCTTCACGCTCGACTTGAGCAAAGAGCCGACGATCGTCACGCTCTACTTGTTGCCGAGCCTCAATGCCAAATTGTTGCCGCAACTCCGCAAGCTGCCGCCCGGCGCACGCGTCATTTCGGTTGCACATCGAATGGCCGACATCAAGCCGGACCAGCAGATCGTGGTTGATACCGAGTTGGGCGAGTTCGACGTCTATCTGTGGAAGGCAGAGACGCTCCGTGGCAATTGACTCTATCGACGCGTCAATAGACCAGGCCCTCCAGCATTCAACAACTCGCTCCATCGATCGCCTCCCCGAAGTCGTATGACCGGACAATGTAACGTGCTACTGCTAGAATGCGACTTCACGTCGGCCTGCACATCGGGCTTCGTCCGGAACGAAATAGCGAATACAACTTAATTGCAGTACGTCCTCCCCTGAAATCCGTCTACCTCGAGATCAGAGAGAAATTGCCGTGAGATTGACCCTGACTTGGAACGGTTCGCAACGACTCAGGAAACTCGCCGCGATGGCGATCCTTGGTGTCACCTTTGCCGGCGTCTCCTCGAATGTGAAGGACGTTAAAGCCGCTGACGCGTCCGAAAAAGCCACAGCCTTGCCGGCCGACAATCCGTTCGCCGTTCCCAGTCCTCTGCCGTTCCACGCTCCGGTGTTTGACAAGATCCGCGTCGAACACTTTCTGCCGACGTTTGCGTTCGGAATGCAGCAGCAGCTTTCCGAAATGAATGCGATCGCCAGCCAAACAGAATCGCCCACATTCAAAAACACCATCGAGGCCATGGAACGATCTGGATCAGTCCTGACCCGCGTCGACAATGTCTTTTCCAATCTGACTTCGGCCGAGAAAACCAAGCCACTGCAGAACATCGAAACCGAACTTGCTCCCCTGCGGGCTGCCCATTCGGACAACATCCTGCTGAACCGCCAGTTGTTTCAGCGTGTCGAGAAACTCTGGCAAACGAGAGAGTCTCTCGGGCTCACCGAAGAGCAGGCGGAAGTGCTGAAGCAACGTTATGAAAGTTTCCTGCGTGCGGGTGCCAGACTCAGCGATCAGGATCAAGGACGAATTCGATCACTGAACGAACAACTCTCAAAGCTCGAAACCAAGTTTGAAGAGAATCTGTTGGCGATTGCCAAGGAACGGGCGGTGATAGTCGACACGGCCAAAGAACTGGACGGCCTTTCGACTGCTGAAATCGCCGCCGCGTCGCAAGAGGCTAAAGCACGTGGTCTGGACGGAAAGTATCTGCTCCAGATTTCGAATACCACGCGCGTGCCGGTGCTCACATCGCTGAAGAATCGAGCCCTACGTCAACGGGTCTGGGAAGCCTCTGCCTATCGCGGCCTGGGCCGTAACGGCGGAATTGATAATCGCGGACTCGTGCTGGAAATTGCCCAGTTACGGGCAGAGCGAGCGAAAGTCCAGGGCTACGAAAGCCATGCTGCCTACAAGCTGCAGAATCAAATGGCGAAGACTCCCGCCGCCGCTCGAAAAATGCTGGCAGATCTCATCCCCGGAG
>CBIHQO010000597.1:0-4753 GCA_966211735.1 uncultured Schlesneria sp. | reverse complement strand
GCCGAAGAACACGACCTGCTGGCCACCAACGAGATCTACAACTACTACTTGCCGCGATCGACTTGCATGTATCAACTAGAGTCGGAGTCGCACTTCCATTATTGCGGTAGAGTACCACGAGTGGAGCAATGTCGTGAACAGGATCTCGCGGTTGCCTAGCAAGTTAATTAAGATCATGGCTGTCTTGATCGCGGGGGTGTTCGTGTGTTTGAGTTTTCTGTTTGGTGTTGGACTGGAAGGGGTCAGGTACAGCAGTCCATCAAAATCGGCGCGTGCCGCAAAATGGAGTCGAGCTTATCTGCGACATGTCGAGCTTTCTCCGGTTGAACCAATGGCTAAGAATGGGTTTTCACCGAAAGAGGCGTGGCTGGAATCGATCTACGAAAACAAGATGACTTTTTCACTCCTTCCGAAGAAGGTAGCAGGAGTCAGGCTGTGTGTCCGTTTTGATTACTCGCAAGATAAAGCGATTCGCAGTGGCATGATGCTGCATGATCTGGAAATGACGATCAATGGAACATCGCCGGTAAGACTGGGCGGAAGCAGCGATGGGACTGGATTCACTTTCGAGTTTTCTCCCGATCCCAGTTCAGTATCTCCCGTTTCCAGCGGGGTATTTCCAGAGGAAGGTGAATTGACCTTCTTTGAAAAAACTAAGCAAATCGAATCTAGGTTTCATTACTCGATCAAATAGTTCGCAACTGGTACCGATGCTGGAAACGACGTCAACATTCCCCGCAATCATGGCAGCCATTTATTAGATGGAAGTCTATTTTATGGCGTGCTGATCAAGTGGTGAGCGTCGCGTTGCAGGAATCCATGGGATTTCGGCGAGTCGCCCATCTGGTTGAAGTTGGCCTCAAATTCGGTCAACGATTGGATGTGATCTACTTACAACTCATGCTGGGTGCTGCCCCGATGTAATCCGGGATCGATCCCACCTCACAATTGCTTTGCGTTTGCCTGTTGTCGATGACGATTACCTCAATACTTCTGGAGTCACAACAATGATTCGTTCGGTCCGATTGATGCTTGTTGGGCTGGTTCTGATGTCGGGATGGAATGCCGTCGCTCAAGACGCACCGGACGCCAAACCGGCTCGCGTCGGCTTGTGGAATGGCAAAGCTCCGATTGGTGACGGCCAGTTCCAGGACGCGGAAGTCTTCATCACCGTCCATCGACCCGCGAAGCCGAACGGCGCAGCGATCGTGATCTGCCCCGGAGGCGGCTACGGTGGATTGGTCACGGGTGGTGAAGGGCACGGAATTGCCGCCTGGCTGAACAAACACGGCATCACGGGCGTCGTGCTCGAGTACCGATTGCCTGCCGGTCGCACCTACGTTCCATTGCTCGATGCTCAACGAGCCATTCGCACGGTCCGGGCACGAGCCAGCGAATGGGGAGTCGATCCTGCTCGAATCGGCATCATGGGCTTTTCCGCTGGGGGACATCTGGCCTCGACGGCCGACACCCACTTCGACGACGGCGATCCGAAAGCCACCGATCCGATCGCGCGAGTCAGTTGTCGCCCCGACTTTGCGATCCTGATCTATCCAGTCATTTCGATGGGCGACAAGACGCACCAGGGCTCCAAGAACAACCTGTTTGGTGCGAATCCCTCCAAAGAACTGGTCGAACTGTTTTCCAACGAGAAGCAAATCACGGACAAGACACCACCCACGTTCCTCGCCCACGCGAAGGATGATACGGTTGTCGTGCCGGCGAACTCCGAGATGTTCTATGCTGCACTGCAGGCACATAAAGTCCCCGGCAAGTACCTGGAACTCCCCTCCGGCGGCCACGGACTGAATGGGTATAAAGGCCCGATGTGGGATGCCTGGCAGGAACAATCCTTGGCATGGCTGGGCGAACTCAAGTTGTTACAGCCAGGTACGGCGACTTCGAAGTGAAGGACTTTGGGGTCGGCGCTCAAACGTTGCAGTGCGGTGGCTGGACACCGCTTTAGTTCCAGGTCAAAGAGAAGCCCGACCCCATCGAGCAGACCTGCGAACCCAAGGAGGGGCCACCTCGCGCCAATCATTGCGTTCTATCCATGACCTCCGTGGCCCTGTGTTTCCAGGCTTTCTCCTCTCTTCGTTTTGGCTCATTGAGCACTGAAGCCAAAGCTCCGTCGAGCCGGAGCACTCCAAAGGGAGTGCGCAAATTGAGCCTTGGAACAGTGTTTGCTAAGCTGTTCCAAGGTTTTCTGATTCTGAGCGATCCGTCGGCTGACATCGCTTAAGTCTTCACTGAACGGGGTTTCCCATGCGGTTCCCAGCCATTCTGGTGGCGATTTGCGCGACAATGACTGTCACTTTTGTGACATTTTCGGCGTATGCGGCCGACGAGAAGCCTCCCGCTGCGAAGGAAGCCGGCGATCTCACGCCCCTCAATAAGGCGGGAACCGTCCTGGTCGATTTGAAGGGGAAGCGACTGCTGCTGAAGTCTGAAGTTGTGCTGCGCGAGGGGTTGCTGGAGATGCTCGCCTGTATCAAGCAGACGAAGGAGCACGAATCGATCCTGTCGGTCGAATCGAAAGCCCAATTAATCCATGCCGGCCTGATTTCCATCGGAGCCGAACCGGGCAGTCCCGCGAAGTTTGTCCCCGAATACAAAGGGGCCACCGGGCAACTGATCAACATTTTTCTGACTTGGACCGATGCGAATGGCAAGCTGCATCGCGATCCCGCTCAAACATGGATCCGGCATGCGACACGCCGCTATTTCGTCGCGAAACTCGAAGCTTTTCCCAAGAATCTGAAATTGCCCGCCGACAGCGATTTGAAGTGGGACGACCGCAACAAAGAACTGTTGTGGTACGGCCCGATGACCGAAGCTCAACGCGACAGCCTGCAGAAGTTGTCGACCGACACCGCCTTCCGCGCGGGGATCAAATCGATGTTCGATGAATCTCAAGTCCGCCAGATGGACGCTCAATGGGTCTTCGCGGGGAGCGGCTTCAACACGGATACTGCCACGGGTGAGAAATACTATCTGGCCGAAGGTGGCGATCTGATCTGCATCGCCAACTTCGCCACAGCCACGATCGATCTTTCGATCGAGAGCAGTGCCACGAACGATGGCTTGATGTTTGAAGCCTATACCGAGCGAATCCCGCCCGTCGGAACCAAAGTGACGATTGAACTGGTCCCCGTCTTCAAAAAGCCAGCCAAATAGGATTCGAAGACAGCCGCATTTTCCTCTCGAAATCCCATTTCGGGATCGCTACAGTGATTCGGTTCGTGTGCCACGAGTCGTGAATTGGTGGTCGTTCAAGATGCCTCGCATCAAATCTTACCTGTCGTTCGTCGCAAGTCTGCTGGGCCTGCCAGCGTTGCTGTCCGCGCAAATGGTGACGACGCAATCGCCCCTTCACAGCAATACGTCGTCGTTCTACGAACATTCGCATGTCGGTTGGAGCGTCCACAATCCGCACTACTTCATGAACTTTAATGGCGGCGGTGGAACACCTCCGTTCGGCGGCTACCAGCCCAACGCAGGCCTGTCCGGCGGCTTCGGCGTCAATAACACCAGTTTCGACTTTGGATTCGGTCAAGGTGCCTCGCTGAACAGCACCACCGTGACACCGATGCTCACCACGACCAACGGATTTCCTGGCTACCTGTTCATTGGCAGTGAACGACCGTTCGTGACAGGAGTCGTCCCTGTCGTCGGCGGGGGCTTCGCCAATGTTCCAGCGATGGGACCGTTAGCCTCGCGAGTCGCAACAGGTCAGTTGAAAACAGAGCAGGGCCGGATTGTCGTCCCCAAGGGTGAGCCAGCGATCCAAGCGCCGTTCCAAGAGGCCAATGTGGCCCGCGACGAAATCCCGCCAGCGCCGCGTCCCACCGAAATCGCGACGAGTTCAAATCAACAACTGTCCGCCGCTCAATATCTGGAAAAAGCCGTTGCTGCCGAGAAAGACGGCCGAGCGGGCGTCGCGAAGATCTACTACCAACTCGCGGCGACCAAAGGCGAAGGCCTCGTGAAAGTTCAGGCCACGCGAAAGCTGGAAGCGATGAAGGGCTCAGTCACAGCACGGTGACCCGCGTCCGTTGACGAGGCAATTCATCGCCACTTCGGGCGGGAGTTGAGTCCGACATGGGGTGCCACGGTTTTGGAGTAGAGGTATCTACATATCTTTGACTCTACTGCCAGGAACGGCCTGTTTCGCCCTTTCAGGGCTGGGCGGTCAATGACAATTCGCCCCCCGGGCGATGCCCGGGGCTGATATGTGTTGCCCCATTCGGGGCGAAAGGCAGCCGTGATCGGTCGGTCAGTTCCTCGGGCGCGTGACACGAATTCGCTTGCGGTCCGACGCCCCGATGGGGCTGAGACAAACTAGCCCCGGGCAACGCCCGGGGAAAGATAGTTGATGAAATGCACAAGCCCTGAAAGGGCGGCACAACATCACGATTAGACGGGGCAAGCACGGCCTTGTCGAAGGCTCCAAAACCGTGGCACCCGCCATCAATTCTCATCTAGTTCAAACGGTGAACTCGCAATCCTGTTCCGGGTACAACGAGTTGCAGCGGATAGGAATAACCGCCGCCGAACCCGAAACCTGGCCCGCCATAGGCCCAAGGCACGCCGGAACCACCGTACCCACCTCCGTAACCCTGATTGACGTTGGTCGTGCGTTGAATAATCGTCTGACGCATCTTGCCGAATAAGAATTCGACGGTATTGTCATTGATGTAGCTGGGATTGGCATCGTATTAGGTTCCGCTGCGGGGCCTGTTATCGTCTAGGA
>CBIHQO010000596.1:0-4756 GCA_966211735.1 uncultured Schlesneria sp. | reverse complement strand
AGAAACCGTTACGGATGTTAACATAACTTTTTCGTAAGTATTCTGGGCAGACCTCTGCGGAGTTCAAGGTGACAGATTCGAAATTGATCTCGGTATCCACGCTTTCACGCGATCTGACCGCTGGGTTGGTCGTTTTTCTGGTCGCACTCCCGCTGTGTCTGGGAGTCGCCCTGGCGTCGACCGCCCCATTATTTTCCGGTCTGCTGGCCGGTATTGTCGGAGGCATTCTGGTCGGCATGCTCAGCCAGTCGCAGACGAGCATCAGCGGGCCAGCAGCGGGTTTGACCGCCGTCGTTTCGGCTCAAATCCTGGCACTCGGGTCATTTCAGGCATTCCTTTTGGCGGTGGTGATTGCCGGGCTGATTCAGATCGCGTTCGGATTGATCCGGGCTGGATTCATTGCAGCCTTCTTTCCGTCCGGTGTGATCAAAGGGTTGCTGGCCGCGATCGGTGTGATCCTGATCTTAAAACAGATCCCGCACGTGTTGGGACGCGATACCGACCCGGAAGGGGATATGGCCTTCCTGCAACCCGACCACCGGAACACATTCTCGGAGTTCGGTGAGCTCATCGGCGGCTTCCATCTGGGGGCAGCGGCTATTGGGCTGATTTCAATCGCGGTTCTAGTCCTTTGGGAGCGTTATAAGCCGCTCAAGAAATCAATCGTTCCTGCCCCACTGGTCGTCGTCGCGTTGGGAGTGATCCTCAGCTTGCTATTTCGTCAGTGGGGTGAACATTGGGCAATCGGCACTGGACACCTCGTGCAGGTCCCGGTCGCAGACAGCCTGCAGAGCTTCTTCGGCTTCTTACAGTTTCCTGATTTCTCGCAGTGGAACAACCCGGCGGTCTACGTGGCCGGATTGACACTGGCACTGATTGCATCATTGGAAACATTGTTGAACCTCGAAGTCATTGATCGCCTCGACCCCCAGCAGCGCACGTCGCCCCCCAATCGCGAGTTGCTCGCGCAGGGAATCGGCAATCTGTTCGTCGGCCTGATTGGTGGCATTCCGGTGACATCTGTGATCGTGCGCAGTTCGGTCAACATTCACGCGGGAAGCCGCACGAAGATTTCGGCGATCTTTCACGGAGTGCTGATGCTGGTCTGTGTGACGACCCTTCCCAATTGGCTGAATTTGATCCCGCTGTCGTGCCTGGCCGCGATCCTGCTGGTCGCCGGCTTTAAGCTTGCTAGTCCAACGCTGATGTTGCAGATGTGGTCGGAAGGACGTTATCAGTTCGTGCCGTTTGCGGCGACCGTGGTAGCTATCGTGATGACGGACCCATTGACCGGTCTCTTGATCGGGATGGCGATTAGTATCAGCTTCATCCTGCACAGCAATCTGCGAAGTCCGCTACGACGAATAGTCGAGAAGCATCTCGGTGGCGAAGTCATTCATCTGCAACTCGCAAACCAGGTCAGCTTTTTGAATCGAGCGGCGTTGGATCAGGCACTCAATGAGATCCCGCGTGGTGGCCAAGTCCTGCTCGATGCCCGTCAGACGATTTATATCGATCCCGACGTTCTCAGTCTGATCCACGATTACAAGAATCATATGGCACCGGCCCGATCTGTACAGGTCAGCCTGCTCGGGTTTCGAGCGAAGTATCACCTGGACGATGAAATACAGTACGTCGACTATTCCAATCGGGCCATTCAGGATCAACTGACACCCGAGCAAGTCCTGCAGATCCTGAAGGAAGGGAACGTACGGTTCCGATCTGGGAAGCGGTTGACTCGCGAGATTGGTCACCAGATCAATGCGACATCCGACGGCCAGTTTCCGATGGCAGTCGTGCTAAGCTGTATCGATTCGCGAACACCCGTTGAAGCAATTTTCGACTTGGGCCTGGGCGACATCTTCAGCATTCGCATCGCAGGTAACATCACGAGCGGAAAGGTGCTGGGCAGCCTGGAGTACAGTTGCGCGGTGGCCGGAGCCAAGCTGATTCTGGTGATGGGACATACTCGCTGCGGTGCCGTTGGCGCAGCCGTCAAATTCGCATGCATTCCCGAAAGCGCCGGGCAAGCGACTGGTTGCCAGCACCTGGATAGCGTCGTCGACGACATTCAAAGATCGATCGATCGCGACACCTGCCAACACGTCGCGGAGATGACAGCCGACGACCGACAGGCCTACGTGGACACGGTGGCGCGTCGTAACGTGTTGACCTCGATTCAATCGATCATTCAGCAGAGCGACACGTTGAGTAAGCTGGTTCGCGAAGGAAAGATCGCGATCGTGGGTGGCATGTACGATGTCTCGACCGGCGAGATTCAGTTTCTGTAGACGGGTCAGTTCTGCCACTGCTGCGCCACTTGTCATTCCCGCGCAAGTGGGAATGACAGTCGTGGGGCAGTCACGTTGACCGATTGCTCATGGACGCGACGGTTGGCATAGTAGTCTGATGTCCCGAGAACCACTCTTACGCCTGACCACTGCCGGACTGTACTGTTCCCGTGGGGGCTTTCATATTGATCCGTGGAGTCCTGTCGCGCGGGCTGTGATAACACATGCGCATGGTGATCACGCGGTGAAGTCCTCGCGGACCTATCTGACTGCAGCTCCGGGCAAAATGATCCTGCAGCACCGGATGGGGCCGCGGGCTCAGATCCAGGGATTGGCCTATGGCGAAGCCGTTGATCTGGATGGCGTTCGTGTGTCACTTTATCCGGCCGGGCATATCCTGGGGAGTGCTCAGGTTCGCGTCGAGCATAAGGGAGAGGTTTGGGTGGTCTCTGGCGACTACAAGGTCGCGCCTGACATAACTTGCGATGTCTTCGAGCCGGTGAAGTGCGACACGTTTATCACGGAATCCACTTTCGGCCACGAGCACTATCACTGGGATCATCAATCCGTGACATTCGCGACCATCCACGACTGGTGGCAGCAGAATCAGTCGCGTGGTCAAGCGAGCATTCTATACGCGTATTCGCTCGGTAAGGCTCAGCGATTGACCGCCGGACTCGATGCGTCGATCGGCCCGATCATGGTGCATCCCTCAGTCGAGCAGATCAGCCAGCTCTATCGCGAAGCCGGGATTGCCTTGCCCCCGACGCGTGATCCCAACAGCGAGGCCGCTCGGGCGGACTGGTCTCGATCGCTGATCATCATGCCCCCGGCGGCGCGATGGGAGCAGGGGTTAACATTTCATGGGCACTATGCAACGGCATTCGTATCGGGTTGGATGGTCCTGCCCGATCAAGCGACCAAACGCGGTGTCGAACGGGGCTTTCCGCTATCGGATCACGCCGACTACAGTGAACTGCTGTCGGCCGTGGCCGCGACACAAGCCCAACGCATCCTGGTCACGCATGGCTATATCAGCGAATTCGTCGCGACATTGAAATCACGCGGCTATGACGCGACCCCGCATTCAACCCCGCGCTGTAAACGACCGCCAGCCGTAATTGTCTAGTGCGGAGATGACTCCACAATCAAGCCGTAGCGGTGCTTGGTTCGAGAGAGGCTTTGTTCGCGCAGCCAGAACCGAAGCTCTGTGCGTCCGTTGGCAGTGACTGGCGCATCAATCCAGTTCAGGCCTGCCCGCGTGGCGGTGGTTAAAGCAGAGTCGCTGACGGGGGCCACAATCCGTAAGAATTCGGCAGAGGCCGCCAGCGACGGCAACCGCGCGATGAACTGCGAGTCGCTTTCGTCAGCAACGGAACTGACAATCAATGACACTCCGGTGATTCTTGCTGCAAGCTCGGCACGTTGGCGAGCCTGCACATCGCTGGCACCCAAGCGCAGAACCACACCGCGACAAGGTCGGTATCGAAAGACGTTCGCTTCACATCGCAGCGCGGACGGATCATGTTCGCAGGAAAACTCATTGTTCCAGGCGTCGAGGTAGCTTCTCTCGACATCTTGAATCGGCACAGCGGCATCCGAGTCGCGAAGGGTCGTAAAGAGGTGTGGATAATTTGGTCCCCCCGCTTTCGCTCCCGGCCCGACACAGGATCGCTTCCAACCCCCAAACGGTTGCCGGCGTACGATGGCTCCTGTGATCGGACGATTGATGTAGAGATTTCCAGCTTGAACGCGATCCTGCCACCAAAGCTGCTCGTCGCGGCTGAGAGTGTGCAGCCCAGCGGTCAGTCCGAAGTCCGTGGCGTTCTGCCAATCGAGTGCCTCGTGCAACGAGGCCGCGCGCATCAAACCTAGCACCGGACCAAAGCACTCGGTCTTGTGGAACCAGGAACCGGGTCGCACTCCCAGCTTCACGCCAGGCGACCAAAGACAAGGATCGTCGCCAATCTGACAGGGTTGCAGCAACCATTCCTCGCCCGGCTCAAGAGTCGTCATTGCACGATAGAGAGTGCCTCCGGGAGCTTGGACCAGCGGTGTGACAATGCTGCGCAGATCGCTCGCAGGTCCTACAAACAAGCTGGCCGCGGCGTCTCGAAGCTGCCGTCGAAATGCGGGATCGTCGTAAACTTCGGCTTCGACGATCGCCAGACTCGCTGCCGAACACTTCTGGCCTGCGTGACCGAACGCCGATCGGACGAGATCTTTAATCGCCAGTTCACGATCGGCCTGAGCAGTAATGATCAGCGAGTTCTTGCCGCTGGTCTCGGCAAATAATCGTAGCGACGGACGCCACCCTTGAAACAGCTTGGCAGTCTCCCAGCCACCGGTGAGCACGACGCAGTCGACTCGGGGATCCGTGATGAGCGACTTTCCTGTTGCTCCATCATCACAGGGGAAAAACTGCAGAACGTCGCGCGGGACTCCGGCTTCCCAGAGTTGAGTTG
>CBIHQO010000595.1:0-4766 GCA_966211735.1 uncultured Schlesneria sp. | reverse complement strand
GCAAAGCAACTCCTGATTGCCATCGACGGCCAGCAGCACTTCTTCCCAGTCCAGTGTCCACTCGCGCGGTTCGGCCAGAGCGACTGGTGGTGAAGTTGCCGCCTCCTGTGTCGCACCTTCAGCCGTCGCGTCCTTGCTGACTTGTGATGCATCCACAGGTTGAGTTTCAGGAGCGATTGAGCTCGAAGCAATCAGATTGGGGAACCTCTGAACGGCGCTGTCCAACACCTGCCGGAGGTCTGGCCAGCGAATCGGCTTGGTGACATAGTCGTCCATTCCAGCGCGGATAAACACTTCGCGATCGCCTTTCATGGCATGGGCTGTCATCGCGATGATGGGAACATGGCCGCCGCGCTGATGTTCAAAATCGCGGATTCGAGCAGTCGCCTGGAGGCCATCCACTTCCGGCATCTGCACGTCCATCAGTATGACGTCGAACTTTCCTTGAAGGAATCTTTCGACCGCTTCCCGGCCATTGTTCGCAACTGTCAGGGAATGGCCCCACTTGCGCAGGACTCCAAGTGCCAATTGTTGGTTGGCTTCGCTGTCTTCTACAAGCAGAATACTGAGCGATCGGCACGGTTCGCGCACTGATGCTACTGGCACCACGTTGTGTTCCGCCTGACCCATCACGGCAGCGATGCAACCAAGCAGTTCTGACGGTTTGATCGGCTTGATCAGATGATTGATTGCTCCCAACTCGTGACAGCGGGCAATGTCTTCAGGGCCGGCCCCTGAACTGAGCATCATGATCATCGTACTGTGGAACCGGTCGTCGCCGCGGATTCGCGAGGCCAGTTCGAACCCGTCGACATCGGACATGTGTACATCGGACAGGACGACACGGAATGGATCCTGGGAATTTGCCGCCTGGCAAAGTTCGGCCAGCGCAGCTTTAGCCGACATCACGCATTGCGGTCGCATGAACCAGGACGTCAGGGTCTCTTGCAGGATCAGGCAGTTGGTGGCGTTGTCATCAACAATGAGGACGCGCAGACCCTTCAGGCTATCCAGTGAGGCGGGCAACGGATGTGGCGAAAAGTCGATTTCAAATCTGGAAGTGAAATGGAACGTGCTTCCTTTTCCTGGCACGCTCTCTACCCAGGTGCGGCCGTTCATCAGCGGAACAAGTCGGGCTGTAATTGCCAATCCGAGGCCGGTTCCCCCGTACCGACGCGTGGTGGAAGCGTCGACCTGCGAGAATGCACTGAACAAGAGGTGCAGCTTATCTGCGGGAATACCGATCCCCGTGTCTCGTACTGCGAAGTGAATTCGGACTTCAAGGTCACTTCGCTCTTCCAGCGAAACATCCAGTACGACTTCGCCGCGTTCCGTGAACTTCAGTGCGTTGCCAACCAGGTTCGTGACGACCTGCCGCAGACGATGAGGATCGCCCACTAGAAATTCGGGTACGTCGGATGCGACGTGACAGGCAAGTTCAAGATCCTTGCCGCGTGCGCGAACGGCAAGAGTCTTCATCGTATCCCCGAGCATGTCACGAAGTCGAAAAGCACTGCGATCGAGTTCTAGCTTGCCGGCTTCGATCTTTGAGAAATCGAGGATGTCATTGATCAGGGACAGCAGGGACTCGGCCGAGTCCCTGACGATCTTGAGATACGCTCGGTGGGTGTCTTCGAGTTGGCAGTCTAGAACCAGTTCCGTCATGCCGATAATGGCATTCATGGGGGTTCGGATTTCATGGCTCATATTCGCCAGGAATTCGCTTTTGGCACGATTGGCCGCATCCGCTTCGTCGCGTGCCCGGCGGATCGCCTCGTCCGCACGCCGCCGCTGCGTCGTGTCTTGAAAAACGACCACTCCCCCTTCGATCCCTTCCTCCCCTTTCAGCGGCCTGCCGGTCACGCTGATATTGATCCCTTCCGGAAGTTGGGGATTCTTGACCAGAAGATCCCGCTGATCTGTCGATTCCCCGCGAATCGCCCGGAATAGCGGGATCTCATCCAGCTTCAATGGCTCGCCCGATTCGGGAGAAAACAATCCATACTGGCTGGTCCACTCCTCAGGAGGTGCATCGATGGCGCCCAGTCCGAGGATTCGTTCGGCAACCGGATTGAAAATTAGAAATCGGCCGTCGCGGTCCGCCACCACTACGCCGTCGCCCATGCTGTTCAGCACGGATTCAAGAATCGCGCTCTTGCGGCTCAGTTCCCGTTGAGCGCGAGTCCGTGCGGCGTCGACTCGGTTGAGCGAGGATGCGTTCCACCAGATGAGCGTTGTGAATAGGACAATCGTCGACACAACAAACAACGAGATTCCAAAGGAAGCCCCAAAGTAATCTGAGCCTTGTCCCGCGGCTGCCATCCAGGCGAGTGCCGCGGGAGCAAGGATCGACGCTGGAAGTAGCTTCCGAGCCATCACGCCGCCAGACTCTCGATGGCAGACAACCGACATCAGTCCGCGATCGGGCCTCGCAAACAGAAGGCCTACCGCCAACAGGGCCAGCGTGATGGCAGAGTTCAGTGCCATCGGTATGAAGGATTGAATTCCAATCAGCATCGTTGCGTTGCAGACATATCCAATCAGCGTGAACAGAGAAACCAGCGCGACTGCCAACGCCAACCATTGCGCCGGGCGACGGCAGCGAACTTCAAAATCAAGCATCAGCAGCGCCGACCCAACCAGCAGCAGGCCTAAGGCGGTGTTTGGGGCCATTCGACTCGGCGGCTGATAGAGCTCAAGCTTGGCGCGAAACATCCACTGATCGGGGCCCCATTCAAGTCCCCGCGTGTAGAGTGCCAGTCGCAATACCGCGATGATGACAACCAAGGCCGCCATGGCCCAGCCGATTTGGGTTGTGCGGTAAGTTTGCTCTTTTCCAGTGAGGCACCAGAGAGAACCGCCAGCAAACAGGAACGCCAGTGCCGATCCCCCTGGATTCATGGCCGTTAGGCCGGGGATGACGCTTCGCAAGGTTTCAATGTTCAGAGTCCAGCCGATGAACACCAGCACAGCGACAGCGATCGCCAGGGCTGCTGAAACACGAGCGACGCGCCGCATCCCCCTGAGGAGATCGGGATCGAATGGTAAAGCCTCATTGCGCTCTTCGGTCGCCGCCATGTTAGCCCTTCAATGACAGGCGATCATGGCAAAGCAGGTGTTTCTTGGAAGGCTGCTCGCCAGACCAAATCCGAATTTGCTTGCGACTGAGTCTACTGCGCCGCGGCAGCGATTGAGAAGGCTATTAATCCCAACCGCGTACTGGAGTGGATGGAAATTGCCTGTCACACTCCATCGACACGTCCGCTACAGTACCCGCGATCCCCCTGAGTCTCGCGTGTTTATCGCAATCGAATTCCGCCTAGAGGGTTGCCTCCGGTAACGCTGCTCGAAACGACCTCACAAATTCGTCGAGTTCTTCATCGTTCAGATCTGAGATTGCCGAATACGCCATTCCGGATTGCTGCCACTGGCGGATGTGGAAGCCTTGGCGTGTCAGTGAGCGTACCACTTTTGTTTCTTCGTTGGCGGCGGGGCGGATGAAGACGTTGATGGCGTGCAGTCGGCGGAGGTAGACCAGGGCGGCGACAGGGCGGTCGACAAGATAATCGAGTCGACCACCCGATAAGACATAGCCTTGTTCGGACAAGTCGGGCACGTTGGGCGCGAAATCGAGTTTTCCCTGGAACCACGGCTTTACCGTGTGTTGATCCGATGAAACGACATCCGTTAAATGATCGACCTGGATCGAACGGACATGGTCGGCGACGACTGCGTCTGCAAGTCGCTCATCCATCGACGAACCTGGGTGCGACAGCAGCAGGCCCATCGTGGCAGACATTCCAACCAGCAATAGCACGCTGGCGGCCATCGTGGCCCGTTGAAGGGTTGGCATGCGTCGCTGACGAACGACTGGTGGAGCAGATGTGTCCGAGGGGATCGCGGCTTGAAGTCGGGCACGCAGTGATTCGGAAGCACTATAGCGAAGTGACGGGGTCGAGATGGCGGTTCGCAGTGACTGCAGGTGCTGTTCCTGTTCAGTACAGGTGGCACAGGCTTGCAGGTGCCGTTCGATCTGGACATGTCGCACCAGATCGAGTTCACAGTCCACGTAAGGGTGCAGCAGCGATACGACTTCTTGGCAATTCATGCGGCACCTCCTTCCTGAGACGCCGCGAGTCGCTGTTGAAGTTGAGAGCGGCCGCGTGAAAGTCGCGACATCACTGTTCCCATCGGAACCTGCGTCACAGTAGCAATCTCCTGATAGCTCAGTCCTTCAATCTCGCGGAGTGCAATCACCTCGCGCAATAGCGGCGACAACTCTTCGAGAGCTTGTCGAACCGTCGCTTCGTCGCACCTGCGGATGGCCACGAATTCGGGATTAGCGGACTCGTCGCTCTGGTCATGAAGGTCATCGTTAAATGACAAGGCTTCCTGGCTGCGCCGCTTTTCCAGCCAATCGAAGGTGACGCGCCTGACGATACTCAAGAACCACACTCGTCCGTCGCCACCGCGGAAACTTGTGAAGTAACGCGCAGCACGAAGGTACGCTTCCTGGACAGCATCCTCGGCAGCGTGCTCGTCCCTGGTCAGCCAGCGAGCCAGGTTAAAGGCGGCATCCAGATGAGGCAGCGTGGTCAGTTCAAACTGCCTCCGCTCATCAGCTTCCAATTCTGGGGACCTCTTTCGGCAAGTCTCTCATTCCTCTCGAACCTGATCGCACGTGATATTTGTCGACTCATTCTATCTTACCGCCGAACTGGCGTTTTTATTCCCGATGCGGCGCGCTTTTTTTGAGGAATATTTTG
>CBIHQO010000594.1:0-4776 GCA_966211735.1 uncultured Schlesneria sp. | reverse complement strand
ACGAATAATCTGGTTTAAGCCGCTACGACAGCAGCAATCGCAAGTCGTCCGTCGTCAGGTTCTGCAGCAGAGAGTTGTTCTGCTCCAGGATGGCGTCGGCCAGCTCGCGTTTCTGCTGCTGCAACTCGGCGATCTTCTCTTCCACCGTGTTGCGGCAGATCAAGCGGTAAGCAAACACCTGGCGCGTCTGACCCACTCGGTGAGCACGGTCGATCGCCTGGGTTTCCACAGCCGGATTCCACCACGGATCGAGAATGAAGACGTAATCGGCGGCAGTCAGGTTCAGACCCAGGCCCCCGGCCTTCAAACTGATCAGGAACACACCGCACTTGTCGTCGCTCTGGAAGTGCTCGACGCGTTCTTTACGATCTCGCGTCTGACCATCGAGGTATTCATAAGCAATACCTTTCTTGTCCAGATGCTGTCGCACAATCGCCAGCATGCTGGTGAACTGCGAGAAGACGAGCGTCTTATGCCCTTCTTCGATCAGTTCTTCGATGTGCGGAATCAGCACGTCGAGTTTGGCGCTGGCATCGTCAACGGCGGACTTATTGAGCAACGCCGGATGGCACGCGACCTGACGCAACCGAAGCAACGCTTCCAGCACGTGCATTCGCGATTTCGCCAGACCCTGGTCTTCGATGATGCCCAGCAGCGAATCGCGGTAGTGATCGCGCAGTTCGTTGTACAGACGCTGCTGTTCGTCGCCCATTTCGCAGTAAATCGTCTGCTCGAGCTTTTCGGGCAGTTCGCTGGCCACACTTTGCTTGGTACGGCGCAAAATCAACGGACGCAGACCATCGGCCAGGACCTGCCGCGTCTCTTTGTTCTCGGGATCGGCCGCGTGCAGCTTAAAGGCCGAACTGCGACCGAGCATGCTGGGATTCAGGAACTCGAAGATCGAGCACAAATCGCCCAGATGGTTTTCGATCGGCGTACCGCTCAGGCCGATACGGTGCTTGGCCTGCAAGAGCCGCGAGGCTTTCGCGACCTGTGAGCTGGAATTCTTGATCGCTTGCGCTTCGTCGAGAATGACATAGTCGAACTGAATTTCTTTCAGTGCGAGAATGTCACGACGCAGCGTGCCGTAGGTCGTGAGGATCAGGTCGTGCTTGGTGAAGTCGTCGCGCATCTTGGCACGTTCCAAGCCGGCGTATTCGAGTGACTTCATATTCGGAGTGAACTTCTCGCACTCCTGCTTCCAGTTGAACAACAGCGATTTCGGCACGACCACCAGCGATGGGGTTCGCTTCTTGAGTCGCTGACGTCGGCCTTCCAGGAACGCCAACATCTGGATCGTCTTACCAAGACCCATGTCGTCCGCCAGGCAGCCCCCGAACTGGAACTCTTCCAGAAAACGGAGCCAGCCCAAGCCTTCACGCTGATACGGACGCAGTTCGCCTTTGAAGCCATCGGGTTCCTTGTCGGGAACCACGCCGCTGAAGGCAGCAAGTCGCTCGCGCACTTCCAGGAAGCGCGCATCGAAATCCACCGATGGCTGCGACACCAGCAGTGCATCGAGGATCCCGGCCTGGACCATGCCGAACTTCAGATGTTCGCCTTCGATCTCGCCCAGACCAGCCAGCAAGCCGTAACGCTTCATCCATTCCTCGGGGAGAATCCCCAAGGAGCCGTCGTCGAGCATGATGGTGCCGTCGCCACGGGCCAGTGCTGCCAGCAACTCGGGGAATGTGACGCGTGCGCCGCCGCCAAAATCGACATCGGCGTGCAGCTCGAACCAGTCGATGTTCGACTTGACCTGGAACTTCAATTCCAATGGTTGGCGAACCTGTTTGCCATCGGCACGGACTTGCCAGTTTTCAGCGATCAGCTTGCGGACTGCCGGAGCCAGATCGCGAGCGGCGATTTCGGCATCGTGCTGGCCACGCTTTTGATCAAGCAATCGACGGAAGCCGCCATCCTGAAGCTGCGACCAGGCGTGCGCCTCGGCTTGCTTATCACGCAATAGACATCGGCTGGCGGCTCGCTGGACGATAGCCCACTGGCTGCTGGTTCCTCGGACCGAGGTGCCGTCGTAGTCAAACAGACTTTCAGCCTTCAGTCGATCCTGATGCCATCGCGACTTGCCTGGGGCATGCACGACGAGGATCGGCTTCGGTGCGACAATGACTTCTTCAAGCTGCAATTCGGGAGGAAGCTCGAGCTTGGGAAGCGCGGGCATGTCCAACAAGCGGTCGACGAGTTCGTGTTCTTCGCCATCAGGAACCTGGAAATCGTCGGATCGTCGCAGCAGCGTGACCCAAGGATAGGCGTCGAAATCCTGGAACGGCCGGATGGTGTTGCCGGAGATGGCCAGTCCACCAGGCACGACCAGGACTGGTTCTCGCAACGTGACACGTTCCTCGTCGCGAATCAGGTAGCCGCGCAGCTTCCAGACCTTTGGCTCCTCATGGAACTCGATGGCGAGGCACAATTCCCAAGGACCTTTGTCGTCCCAATCCAGGGTCTCCGTGACGCGTTCTTCTTCGCCCTGCAGCCGGATCCGGCCGGTCGCGCAGATGGCGGGGAGCAGCAGTTGGCAAAGATCATGTGGGACGCGATAGCGGAAGGCCGCGAAATTATCGGCGGTGGCACCATTCATCTGGGAACGATCGGGCGTTCCCCCGACCAAGTGCGCCAAGATCCGTCGATCTTCGTCATCATCGATTTCTTCGAATCGGCCGGGTCGCAGCTTTAAGGGCTTCAGCTTGCCCCACTCGCCGTTCGCGCGACGTTGTCGTTGCGACGTCTGAATGATGATCAGGCCGGCCTCTTCACTGGCCGCGGCGTCAATTTCGTAGAAGACCTGGCGCTCGCGTCCGGCCGCGGAAGTCGTCGATTCATCGACTTGCATCGCCTTGCGCAGATCGATCAGACGCGATTCCCATTCCTTAACACGCGGTGGCGCGGCTTCGATCTGTCGCGATTCACGATCAGCCGGACGGAGCTTGACAGAGCGCGACGATGAATTCGAGAAATACTCGTCCGCTTCCCCTTCCAGGTCGTCCAGTTCAAAACCGAGCGGTTCGTCGTCTTCCACTGCGAAGGGAGGAATGAACCCTGGTTTGGCGGAACCCGAGACGTAGTGTCCGGAATCGGCGGCGAGAATGGTCGCCCACAAATGCTTGCAGTGCAGATTGCCGCTCGGATTTGCGGACGTACCGACACAGTTGCACGTCATCACCAGCGCATTGTTATCGCGGCTGAGCTGCGTCTGGAATTCAACACCATCCCGTACCACGGCAAAGAGGTGGTCAGGTGTTACTCGAATTACGGATACTCGTTCGGCTTGAATATACGCCGCACCACGAAATCGAATATCACCACGAAACTTGCTCTCCAGCAGTTCCGACAACGTCATGGACAGTTCCTGTCGCGAGTCAAAAGTTGGCGCGCGATTGTTCACGAAAGCTCGGAATCTTGCGCGCAGCATGGAAAGTTAGCTGATCCGAGCGAGTGAGGGTAGTCAAAGGAAGCAGAATGACAGGAAATGGTTGAGTTTACTGCTAGCCCTTGCACTCTGCGGAAAGTCGAAGTTTGTTTGCGAACCGACCTTCTTCGAGTCTGGGTGGCCGATCTGCGCGCTTCGCAGATACAATTTCGTGGTCAATGCTTGGACGTATTTATGTTTCGACAATCGCCATCGGTGAGAGAGATGCCCGAACTTCCTAAATTGTCCACTGCTCAAGTGCGCGAGTGGTTTTCGAAATTGCCCCTGCAGGATTTTGCGGGGAAGCGAGTCTTGGTGATCATCCCCGATGCGACTCGTACTGCACCATTGCCGTTGCTATTTGACGCGCTGCACAGTCAGCTCCGGCCCGCAGTGGCACGGCTGGATATGATGGTCGCCCTGGGGACTCATCCGCCGATGTCGGATTCGCAGATGTGCAAATTATTGGGAATCGACGAACAAGAGCGAGGACGATTGTTCTACCAGTTGGGCTTGTTTAACCACGAATGGGATCGCCCCGAACGATTGCTCACAATTGGAACGCTGACGAAGCAGGATACCGCGGAAATCTCGGGCGGATTGCTGTCGCTCGACGTTCCCGTGCAGATCAACTCGCGGATCTCTGACTATGACATCCTGCTGGTCATGGGACCTGTTTTCCCGCACGAAGTGGTGGGGTTTTCGGGAGGAAACAAGTATTTCTTCCCCGGAATCGGCGGGCCCGAAATCCTGAATTTCTTCCACTGGCTGGGCGCATTAATCACCAACACGGGGATCATTGGAGTGAAAGACACTCCCGTTCGACGAGTTGTCGATCGCGCAGCGGCGATGATTCCGCAAACACGACGCGCGATCACGTTTGTCGTCGCCGCAGATGGCAATCTGCATGGGTTGTATTACGGAACCCCCGAATCCGCCTGGAACGAAGCTGCGGACTTGTCGAACCAGATTCATATCAAACGCTGCGAGAAGCCGTATCAACAGGTGCTTTCTTGTGCGCCACCCATGTACGACGAGTTATGGGTCGCCGGAAAATGTATGTACAAGCTGGAACCTGTCGTGGCCGATGGGGGCGAGCTCATCATTTATGCGCCTCACATGCACGACATCTCGGTGACTCATGGGAAGTTGATTGAACAGGTCGGATACCACGTCCGCGACTACTTCACCTCGCAATGGGACAAGTTCAAGGACTTCCCGTGGGGCGTGTTGGCGCACTCGACACATGTTCGCGGGAGCGGCACTTACGTCGACGGTGTGGAGACGCCACGCGTTCGCGTGACGCTGGCGAGCGGCATCCCTCGCGAAGTGTGCGAACGAATCAA
>CBIHQO010000593.1:0-4781 GCA_966211735.1 uncultured Schlesneria sp. | reverse complement strand
GAGCTCTTTACGCGAACATTTCAAATCGGCCCGCGAGCGAGAGAGATGCTACTGAAAGTCGCGACGCATCCGACTAAAAGCCCGAAATTCACGACCTTTGGCGTGGATGGCAAACCCGGTACAAGCCGTGACGCCATTGCCATACTGTCCGTTGGTGACTCGAATAAACAAGAACGCTCGAAAGCCGCATTGTTTGCAGGAACCAGTCAGATCACGATTCAAAAAGGGGACGAGTTTGACCTGACAACGAGGGACTACACGATTGCTGCCCGAATCAAGTCGCAAAAAGGGGGAACGATCTTTTGTCAGGCCCCGCCGCAGGGACCGTGGGCACCGGATGGTAAGACGCTATTCGTCCGAAGTAACCGCTTGACCTTTGACATCGGATGGGTGGGTGCTGTCGCGGGTAAGACGAATGTCGCTGATGATCGCTGGCACGATGTCGCCATGACGTGGCAGCACGAGTCGGGCCGCGTTCGCTTGTTCGTGGACGGCAAACTCGACGGTGAGGGGACACTTAAACCCAAAGCACGACCAGCCAAGCAGGTTATTCGACTTGGCTATACGTCGCCTGACTTTCCGGATCCGACTTACTTCATCGGTCAATTGGCCGATGCGCGATTCCATCAGCGACGATTAAGTGATGCCGAGGTCAGCCGGATTGCCGAGGTGAAAGGAGACTCGCTGATTGCCCATTGGAAATGTGATCAGGCTGTCACAGACATCGTGCGCGACGAGACCGGCAATGGTCATGACGGAAACATCAGTGGTGGAACCGAGACACGACCGGATGAAGTGACTTCCACTATCATTGCCGGACTATCGGCGATGCCAGCCGGCGCGACGTGGATTCAAGGTCAAGACGGCGCTCTTGTCTTGAAGCTGCCGATTGGAGACAAGCCCCTGACATTTGTCCTTTCCGTCGCGGGTCTGAGCGCCAAGCAAGAAGCTTCAGACATGCTGGCCCCTCTGGTTAATCAGTTACCTCTTGATCTTGAGGCCCTGACGAGAGGTGGGCCGCGTCGCTGGCCGGAAGAACTGAAAACAGATCTGGTCGCGGGCTCAGACAACGGGCCGTTCGCCGTGGACATTTTGTCGACCCCAGAGAACAACCCCTGGTTTGCTCAGCTTCGTCTGACCGGGTTCGACTTCTATCCCGACGGAGATCGTGTTGCCGTCTGTTCCTGGGATGGAGATGTCTGGCTGGTCAGCGGCCTGAGCCCAACGAGCGGCGATCAGAAGCAGACTTTGAAGTGGCGTCGAATTGCGAATGGATTGTTCCAGCCGCTCGGGCTGAAGATCGTCGACGGGCAAATCTATGTCACCTGCCGAGATCAGATCGCGGTCTTGCGAGATTTGAATGGTGACGACGAAATCGATTTCGTCGAGTGCTTCAACAATGATCATCAAGTCACTGAGCATTTCCACGAGTTTGCAATGGGATTGCAGACGGACGCCGAGGGAAACTTTTACTACGCCAAATCAGGACGACACGCCTTGCCTGCGGTCGTGCCTCACCATGGAACTTTGTTGCGGGTTAGCAAAGATGGTTCTCGGACGGACATTCTCGCGACGGGCTTTCGTGCGGCCAATGGAGTTTGCTTGAATCCTGATGGCACATTCGTCGTCACCGATCAGGAAGGGTTTTGGAATCCCAAGAATCGGATTAACTGGGTCACCCCGGCCAAACCTGGCGAACGGCCGCGGTTTTATGGCAATCTGTTTGGATACCACGACGTGACGGATTCCTCCGACGCCGCGATGGAACCGCCGCTGTGCTGGATCACCAACACGTTCGATCGCTCGCCCGCAGAACTGCTGTGGGTGAACAGTGACAAATGGGGACCGTTGAAGGGATCGCTGCTGAATTTGTCCTATGGATACGGCAAAGTGTTTGTTGTCCCGTTCGAGCATGTGAAAACGGTCTCTGGGAACGGTGACACCAAGCAAGTCGTCCAAGGAGGGATGTGTGAATTGCCATTGCCGACCTTTCCAACAGGGATCATGCGCGGCCGCTTTCACCCAGTGGATGGACAACTCTATACATGCGGAATGTTCGCGTGGGCCGGCAATGCGACTCAACCGGGCGGTTTCTATCGTATCAGGGCCACCGGTCGCCCTGTGCATCTGCCTGTGGGACTGGCTGCTCTCAAGCAGGGGATGCGGTTGAAGTTCAGCGATGAACTTGACCCGAAGACTGCCAACGATTCAAGCCGATACCTCGTGCGCACATGGTCACTGAAACGCTCGGCAGACTATGGATCAAAGCACTTCGACGAAAAGACGCTGGTCGTCGCATCTGCCACATTGAGTGAAGATCGTCGCGCAGTGATGTTGAAACTGCCAGAAATCCAGCCGACATGGAGTATGTCGATCGAATACAAGCTGATCGGATCGAATGGCGAGCCAGTCAACGGATTGATCCACAACACGATTCATTCCCTGAGTGACTGAAACAGCACCTCATTCGTCGAAGTGCCATGTGCAAAGGATCGCCGGGGCGGATTCGGCAAACTGGTAGTAAGGTCTGCCATCATCCGAGGCTAGTTTCGCAAGATGCGGTCTTCGTGCTGCAGGAAGGTCCTCTTTCAATAGCATGAACAGATCTGACAGGACATCGGTATTGCTGCCGTAATAGCTGTGGCCCATAAACGTGAAGTCGATCCGGCTGCAATCGACCGTTTCAATGCCATCTGCGATTGCCAACTTTTCCGAATCGCCGGCACGGTGCTCGGCATGTAGACCTTTTGACGCAATGAGGGCCGTATCACCGCTGTTGGCATAGAGGGTGACTCGTTCTGCCTGCCTCACAACCCCCGGAGCCCATATATGAAAATCGCCGTGCCCCACATCAGGAGCACACAGCACCACGTTTGCGAATGGTTTGCGGTCGTTCGTATCGGGTCGCTGATACTCGGTCAAATTGCTCAATGCTTCCATGACAATCCGGTTACCCATGCTATGCACGACGACGTTAATTCGCGTCTCGGCCGGAACACCTGCCCTTAACGCTGTGAGGAACTCAGTGAACGGGGCCACGGAAGCCTTATTGATCGGCTCATCGTCGTCATAGTTGAATACGCCGCCCTGGCTGGGCCAGCAGTACGCGACAAGCGCTCCGTTGAACGGCATGTCGAGCGCAATTTGCGCAGTACGAATGACTGCAGCGTCGAAATTGACATTAAATCCGTGAACGAACACCAGCAGGTCTTTTTGTCGTGACCGCTCCAGCTGATTGTTCACTCCTGCAAGAAATTCTGACTCCGAGAGTAATTGCGACTTCGCTTGAGCGACTTGGTCTTCCTCCGTCGAATCTCTTTTCGCGAACCCGAACATCGGCTTGCGCGACGAGGCAAGTTTGGGATCTTTGCCGCGTTGCTGTCGAGGTAGAATGACTTCTGATTGTCCGTAGGCGACAGACTCAAGAACTCGATTTTCCGCGATGGAATCACTTATAGCACTGAACCTATCCCGATTCGTCGCGACGAAGACCTGCCACTGGCAAGTGGAAGAGGACCAGTTGGTGATCGCCACCGGTTCCGCCAGCGTGTCGACGTATCGAGAGAACGCCGCCGTCACTATCTTCGGAGCATCGCCACTGCGAATCTTCTGCTCCATCGCAGTGTCATATACGAGCCCACGACTTTTGTCCTTGAGAACGGGAGGATCGGGAACTCGACAGGCCGGACAGGCGACGCTTACCACCAGCAACAGCGCCAAGAGGCACGCCGACGATACCGATGTTTTATGATGCCGCCTGGCAATGGGGTCGAACACAATCACCTCCGGTGACGTATGCATGCGCTACGGTCGGAGTCTATGTGACAATGGCAATCTTGGCGAAGATCAATTCGAGAGGCGTTTTCGACTTTTTACAGCGCAGCCGATACGCTGGTCTTCGCGAGACCCAGGAACGCTCATTCCGATTCAGTATGTCCACATCGGGGATTCACTCATGAGACTGTTCACGTCGAAAATCTGTTTTCTGTTCTTCGTCGCGGGAGCGTCACACACCCTCTTGGCCGACGAGCCACTCAAGAGAGCATTGACTGAAAGAGCGACAGGCCGGGTCGTTCCGTTTCATGGCTACTCGAAGTCAATCGAACTGTCGGTAGGGAAAGCGCGCGCCGTGCTTTGCCCGGAGGTCGGCGGTCGCGTCCTGGAGTTTTCGGTCGATGGCAAAGAGGCCATGTTCCTGGACGAGCAGGACAAGAATTGGCAACCGGGGAAGCCATCCTCGTCGTCGGCGGGTCGATTCGACTATGGACCCGAATTGACAGTGATTTCCCATCCAAAGATCTGGTCTGGTGAATGGACCGGCGTCATCACCGCGAATCACACGGCGAAATTAACCAGCCCGAAAGAGGAAGCGGCGGGGATTCAGTTGACTCGCGAGTTTACTCTCGATGGCGGTGAGGTGACCGTTCTGCACTGCCAACAAACGATTCACAATATCGCGAAGGACGTGCGAGAAGTTTGCCATTGGGGGCGTTCATTTTCGCCGGGTGGGGGAATCTGCCTGATCCCACTCGGTGATCGTCCCAGCAAGTTTCCGTCGAAGTACGCGATGTACGAAGAAGGTGCCATCATTAACGTCCGAAATTCGGACGACAAGATTCGCGAGCGAGACGGGTTCCTCGAAATCCTTTCTCCACCGCGCAAGCCAAAGCTTGGTTTTGATTCGAGTGCTGGATGGCTGGGTTATCTGATGCCGAATGACACGCTGTTCGTCAAAGTTTTTAAGACGTACCCCGATCGAGTCTACAATGAAGCGGCGGGGT
>CBIHQO010000592.1:0-4783 GCA_966211735.1 uncultured Schlesneria sp. | reverse complement strand
ACAATGTGAAGAGAGTCGAAGCAAACAATCCGAAGATCAGCGACCAGGCAAGTCCCGAGAAAATCGGGTCAATAATGATTGGTAATGCGCCGAGCATCGCGGCACTGGCGGTCAAAAGGATCGGTCGCAGTCGGACCACGCGACTCTCCATGATTGCGTCGAACAAGGAGCGACCACGGGAGAGCGATAAGTGGATGAAGTCCACGAGAATAATTGAATCGCGGGTCACGATCCCAGAGAGTGCAATCATGCCGATCATGCCAGTGGCCGTAAAATAGACTGGATCAAGGTATCCACCCACTTGTTGGGCGTTCAAATTGTTGAGTAGCCAGAATCCGGGCATCACCCCCAGGACCGTCAAGGGGATGGCGAGCATCACGACCAACGGAATCGTAAAAGAGCCCATTTGCGCGACGAGCAAGATGTAGATCCCGATCATTGCCGCTGCGAAGGCCAATCCAAGGTCGCGGAAGACATCCAGCGTGATTTTCCATTCTCCTTCCCCTGCAAAGTCTACCGTGAATCCGCTAGGCACCGCCCAGTTGATTTGACTGCCATTGGACAGAAATGTCCGTTCCTCGACGGGGCGAACTGGTCCCCCAACCAACCAGCCATTGCCGATGCGATTGGCATCGCTGGCAACTGCTGCAGCTTCGATCCGATCGGCCAGTACGTCGACGACAACATCCGCCGGTGGTCGGCCAGCGGTTTCGGCAAAGACATAGGCCACTCTCTGGAGGTTCTTGTGATAGATCATCTGGTCCACCCGAGCCTTTTCCCAGGATCCCAACTCCGCTAGCGGCACGAGTTGACCGCTGTCGCCTTTCACCTGTACGCGAGCCAAGTCGGCAGTGCTCGTACGTCGATCGACAGGAGTTCGCAATTCGATGCGCAATGGATTCCGTTCGGTATCACTACGGATCAAGCCGACGGTGCTGCCGTCTAGCACGGCCCGCAACGTACCGGCGATCTGCTCTGTAGAAATCCCGTTGAGCGCGGCTTTCTCTTTATCCGTGACAAAGGTGAGTTTCACCTGGGCTGCTTCGCGCACGTCGTCCACGTCCACCACGCCGGGTTCTATCGCCAGGCGAGCCCGTACGGTATCCGCCGAAAGCAAGAGGTCTTCGTATCGATGATCCGGCTGTCCATAGACCTCTGCCACCACACTGGCGATCACTGGAGGCCCCGGAGGGGTTTCCACGAGTTTCATTTTCGCGTGATGACGATCCGCAATCTTCTGGAGGTCGTTTCGCATTCTCAGGCCGATAGCGTGGCTTTGCGATCCACGATTTTTCTTGCCTGCGAAATTGATCCGGAGTTCGGCAACGTTGTCCCCCTGCCGAAGATAGTAGTGCCGGACAAGCCCGTTGAAATCCATCGGCGAGCCGAGTCCGACGTAGCTGGTGTAGTCGGCAATCTCGGGTACTTCAGCGAGGTAGGACTCGAAATCGCGGATCGCCGCGTCGGATCGCTCAAGGGTCGTCCCTTTATCGAAATCGAGTACCAGCAGCAACTCGTTCTTGTTGTCGAACGGAAGCATCTTGAGAGGGACGCTGCGCACGGCGGCCAATCCCATCGCGCCGAACGTCAGCAGTCCCATCACAAGCATGAAGGACCAGGCGATGATTCTCGAATGGAGTAATGGAGCCATCATCGGGTAGAAAATCTTGTATAACCGTGACTTCTTCACGGCTTCGAGATCGTGCGAATCGTGATGTGCTTCCGCTTCTGTGCCGCCACTTGCGTACTTATGTTTGAGCGCATGATACGTCAGCCACGGAGTGATGGTGAAGGCGACGACCATCGACATCAGCATGGTGACCGGTACGTTGAGCGCCATGGGACGCATATAAGGCCCCATCATTCCGGTGATGAAGAACATCGGCAGAAAACTGACGATGACCGCCAGTGTCGCGGTAATCAGAGGAGGTCGTATTTCGGCCACGGCCTCCAATACAATACGCCGCGTGGCTTTCTTACGAAGCGCGAAGTGCCTGGCGATGTTTTCCACGTCCACGATTGGATCGTCCACTAGTAACCCTAGAGACAATATCAACGCAAACAGGGTCACGCGATTGATCGTGTAACCCAACATCAAGTTCACAGCCAGCGTCAGCCCGAAAACGACAGGGACAGCGACAGCAACAATCAACGCCTCGCGCCACCCGAGCCCGAGGGTCAGCAACGCGACTACGATCAGGATGGCAACAGCCAAGCCCTCGACGAGCTCGTTTACTTTTTCATCGGCTGTTAGACCGTAGTTCCGAGTGAGAACCAATTCCATGTCCCCAGGGACAATGGCGGTTCGCAGTTTATCTGCCTGGCTCAACACCTCATTCGCGACCCAGACCGCGTTTGAGCCTTTTTTCTTGGCGATCGCAATCGTGACTGCGGGATGCGATACAGCGTCGAAAGTCCTAGCCGATTCGGAATGAGCAGACTCGCCAATAATCGAGCCGGGAAAGTTCTCGTGTTTCGTGAATCCCTGCGCCGGTCCCCATCCATGCCGGACATAGCTACTCGTTTCCTCAGGTCCGTCGTCGATGCGGGCAACGTCCTTCAAAAACACCAATTGTCCGTCGAATACACCAACGACCAGATCACGCAATTGTGCGGCATTTTCAAAAGGTTGGCCGGCTTCGACACGAAGCAGCCGATCACCTGATCGGAAATCGCCTGCAGTTTCCGAGACATTAGCAGCCTTAATTGCTCGCTGTACTTCGAGTGGTGAAATGCGATGTGACGCCATTTCGTCGGGGTCGAGAAGTACCTGGACGACTCGCGGGTGGCCGCCAACCACGTAGGCTCTAGAAACATTCTGGACGCTCGAGAGCCGCTGGGCGAGTTCCTCCGCTACTCGTCGCAATGTCATGTCATCAGAAGTTGCGCTGGTCAGTGTGAGCGTCACCATCGGAACATCATCAATCTCGACGGGTTTGACTACCCATCCGGTCACGCCGGACGGAACAATGTCCAGGTTCTCGTCGAGCTTCTTGTACAGTTTGACCAGACTTCGTTCGCGATCTTCGCCGACGTAGTAGCGAACGGTGATAATTGCCTGGCCCTCACGGCTCATCGAGTAGACGTATTCGACCCCATCAATCTGATAGAGCATCTTTTCGAGAGGCGTAGTGACCAGTTGCTCCACTTCCGCCGCCGAGTGTCCTGGAAAACTGACATAAACGTCCGCCAAGGGGACGACGATTTGTGGATCTTCTTCCCGAGGCGTGATCCAAAGTGCCGCAAATCCCACAATCGTGGCCAGTAGAATCAAGATTAGCGAGAGGTTCGATTCCAAGAACGCCTTCACGATACTGTTCGTGAAGTGGTGTTCCTGAACCGGAGGAGTACCCTTATTCATGGCTGACCTCACTTCGCTTCTCTTCTTTCACAGGGATTGCGACCTGTTCGCCAGCCTTCAGCCCAGAAAGCACTTCTACATTCCCGTCCAATCTCCGTCCCGTTCGGACGGCGCGTAAGATTGTGTGACCAGAATCCACGACATCCACGAGTTCCAGTTGACCAATATCTCGCACAGCGAAATGCGGCACGACCAGAACCTCCTCCTCTTCAAGGGGAATCTGCATACGCGCGAACATGCCCGTATAGATTCCAGTCGGACAAGGTCCTGTGACTTTCACTTGAAAGGCTCTGCTGGCGACCTGGGCTTCGGGGACAATTTCGCTGATCGTCCCGGTACATCGCTTCCCAAGGCCCTCAATTTCGACCCCAATTTCCTGCCCAACTTCAAGCCGTTGCGCCAGCGACTCACGCACACTGGAGACAAGTTGCATTCGCTTGGGATCGAACAGACTGACTAGCATCTGTCCGGGTCGGACCAGATCTCCTACGTCAACTTTCTTGTCGATCACGGTTCCCGCCATTGGGGAGCGAACGGTGGCCCAATCAAGCGTGGCCTGCACTTCTTTGACAATTTCACCGGCGCGACGAAGTTCGGCTTCTGACGACTTCACGGCAGTCGCCATCTTCTCATAGTCCTGCTTGCTGACGGCATTCGACTTCAACAGGCCGGCGTACCGTTTCTCATCGCTGATCGCCTGCATATGTGCCGCCTCGGCAGCAGTAACTGCGGCGAGCGATTGCTCAAGCTTCGCACGGAGATCAGCGTCATCCAGTCGCACGAGCACGTCCCCGGCTTGCACATGCTGTCCCGCCTTGAGATTGACCTCCATGACGCGGGCCATAAGTTTTGATCCGATAGTCGTCTCATGCACGGCACGAATCGTCCCAACTGCGGATTCCTCGCGGGGAATGCGAATGAGCCGGACAGTTACCACGCGGCCGGCAACTTCAGGATGTCGCGAGTGCGCCTGTGTGTCAGCGATCGGAACCTTGGGTGTGAAAGTTCCAGCCAGCCATAAAAGCAGGAGGGTAACGCCAACGACGAACATCAAGGCGACTGCTGTGCGACTCAGCAATTTCGTCCATCGACGCAGAGTTTCATTTGGGAGTATCATGACGTACCGTTCTCATAGTATCGCGGCTAGGAAAGCAAATTGCTTTCGTCAGGAGTGTTTCAATGGCATCGCGACTCGATCACAAAGTCGTGGACCGAGATGCGGAGATGCAATGGTTATTTACTTGGGCAGGCAGAACCCAGATTCAATAATCGACATGATGTTCGCCAAAAGCGGTTCTGTGACGTGGTAATACTTCTTTCGGCTATCCTTTTCGCTGGTCAGAATCCCGCAATGTTGCATCAACCTCAAGTGTTCGGATGTCATAGATGACGAGATGCCGCACGCGGCGGCTAGCTCGCCCA
>CBIHQO010000591.1:0-4783 GCA_966211735.1 uncultured Schlesneria sp. | reverse complement strand
CGCCGTGTTGATCAAGCCGGCCGGTAACACGCCGTTGACCGCTTTGAAACTGGTGGAGGTTCTGTTGGAAGCGGGGTTGCCTCCGCAGGCAATCGCCTGTGTCACGGGTCCAGGTGGAGAGCTTGGAAAGGCGATCTGCACGGATAAGCGTGTGCGAAAGATCAGCTTCACAGGCAGTCATTCCGTTGGTGAGTCCATTTGTCAGATGGCCGGTGCAAAAAAAGTCACGATGGAACTGGGCAGCAACAGCCCGATCATCATCATGGACGACGCCGATCTTGAGAAAGCCGCCAAGCTGGTGGCTTCTGCCGGTTATTCGAATGCCGGGCAAGTCTGTATCTCGGCCCAGCGAATCTTGACCTCGCGATCTCTGTACGGTGACTTCATCGATGCCCTGAAGCCGAAGGTCGAAGCGCTGACAACCGGTGATCCACTCGACCCGGCCACGAAGATGGGGCCGATGATCCGCGAAGTTGATGCCGAACGTGTTCAGTCGTGGATCAAGGAAGCCGTCGCCGGTGGCGCGAAGCTGGTGACCGGTGGCCAGCGAACCGGCACGATGCACGCGCCCACGATCCTGTGCGATGTGGATCCGAAACAGCGAGTCAGTTGCGAAGAACTGTTTGGCCCCGCCGTCGCAGTCACTCCCTTCAACTCGTTTGATGAGGCGCTCGCCCTGGCCAACGGAACTAACTACGGCTTGTCGGCCAGCATCTTTACTCAGGACATTGACCGAGCGATGCGGTTCGCTCGTGAAGTCGATGCCGGCAATCTCCATATCAACTGGGGAACCCAGTGGCGAGCGGACCTGATGCCCTATGGCGGGTTGAAGGACAGCGGGTTCGGTAAGGAAGGGCCGCACTACGCGATTCGTGAAATGACCGAAGAGAAGATGGTCGTGATCCATTAATGCCTCACAAGATTCTCAACCCCTTCGGCAAAGCCTCACCGAAGATCAACGCTTGATCCTCTGATTCCAATGAACCGACTTCTCGCACCAGTTGGCGATATCGCTGTGGTGATGAGACGCGGTCCATCCAGGCCTCGACGTTCTTGCGTGTCGCGTCGTCGATGTCTCGATATCGGTCGCCTGCTTTTCTTGCAAGTTGCATCACGGCGAACGAGGCCAAGGCTTCGTCAGTTCCCACTTTGGTCAAGCGGATCAGCCAGCGAGCGACAACGTCGGGCGAGATGACTCCGTTGAGTGGACCGTAGACGAGCTTGCGGGCTCCGATACGACCCATGGCCCAGTAAGCGGCCGAGTGCAGGGCCGTGAATCGTTCGCGATTGAGCACCTCCAGGCAAAGCTCTCCAATTTCATGCTTCGCGGCGGGGGAAAGCAGTTCGCACGCACCGAGCAACCGTAGCGTCTCGGCCGCTTCATGTTGATTGCCGCCAAAGTCGCCTCCCTTGCTGGGAGTCTGTCGCAAGCCTTGTCGAACGGAAGCGATCAGCGGCGTGGCCAAGGCCTGTTGCTGGCCTGCTGTCAGGCCGCCCGCGATGCGTCTCCATAGGATCAGGGACTCCGTGCGTCCGGCGGGTGTGCCAAAGACTTGCTTGCCGTGCAGCAGTTTCCAAGTTTCGGTGACACGCCAGTCGTCTACTGCCAACCCGTACCCCGGCCGCAGAGCAAATCCCAACAGGTTCAACCAACGAGCCTCATGCTGAGCACTGCGGCGTCGGCCGGCCTCGACTTCGATCAAGGTTTCCCACAACTGGCGCAGCAGTGATGTCGGCCATTCCTCGCGGTTCGAGCCTAGCGACTCGGCCAATCGCTTCATTAGGGAAGCGGGGTCCGGCGTATCGCGGCCTGCTGATGAGCCGGGAGCAAACGTCTGCTGGATGACTTCATCTGCGACCTGGCGCAGGCTGTCATCGAACAGCCCCTGGCTCTCGCCTGTCGCGTCATGGGCCGCGATGTCGGTGTGCGTCGCCGAACGAACGTCGAACAGCAGCTTCCACGATCGCTTGCCATCCACTTCCGAGCACCACAGATCGAGCGTACCGATTTCGGTCAGCTTCGCTTTCAAAATGACCGCGATCGATGCCGCGTCCTTCGACTTGCTGGACTTCAGCACGGTCCGGATCGGCGGCAACGATTTAATCTGTTCGGGATCGACTTCCACCAGCGCCCCTGGTTTGTCTGTCAGTCGTGTGCTGGAGACGAAGAGTGGGAATTCGATCGGCTGCGACACCAGCAAATGAAACTGATGCTGCGTCAGGTCGATTTCCTGGCCCGGTTCGATCCCCGCCGGCAACAGGCAGAGGGCGCGCGAGCCATAGCGAGCATCTTCGACCCCGATGTAATACGTGCGAGCCAGCCCGGCGGCGATGCGAACTCCTTCGCCGCGTCGAACCATTCCGTAGTAAGCAGCACCGCGAGCAACCGCCAGATCGAGTCGTTCGTTGTCCAGCACCAGAGGCGACCCGTTGGGGTAGGAGTTGGGGAACCACTGCTCCAGCGCGGTGATGATCCGCTGCTGCAGAATGGGCGACCCAAACACGCCACCGTTGAACAGCACGATATCGGGACGCGCGGGATCCGGTTCATTGGGGCCGCTCGACGCAGTTTCATCACCTTCGAGTGCGACGTAGCGATGAGCGGTCAGGAACTGTGCCAGGTACTTTGTGATTGCGGCGTCGGGAGCGTAGGGGAGCCCGAATTCCTGGAACCCCGACTGCGAAACTTGCGGCTTGGCATCGAGCGGCACGTCGGGGAAGAAGCCGTCGACAAGAACCGAGTGAACCTCGTCGCGTGTGACGGAGACTTGCAGCCCGCCACCGATCAGACGCGAGCCGCTGCCTGGTAGAGTCAGCGTCCACTTCTCGGGTGCCTGGCCATCCATCAGCGCCTCTTTGAGTTGACGGCAACTGCGCACCAGGACGCTCCACTGGCGAGCTTCCAGTTGTCCGCCGTTTTTGATCCGTCGCTCCAGGTGGTGTGCCAAAGCCAAGTCGAAGTTATCTCCGCCGAGAATCAGGTGATCGCCCACGGCCACGCGGTGGAACTGGACCACTCCGTCACGTCCCTTGCGGACGCGAATCAATGTGAAGTCGGTCGTTCCGCCTCCCACATCACAAACCAGGATCTTCTGCCCTGGGGTGACCAACTGATCCCATGATTGAGCGTGCTTGTCGATCCAGGCGTAGAACGCGGCTTGCGGCTCTTCGATCAGATAGATTCGGTTCAGCCCGGCCTGTCGAGCTGCCTTGACTGTCAGTTCTCGAGCCACTTCGTCGAACGACGCTGGCAGAGTGAGCACAAAGTCCTGATCGGCGAGCGGATACTCGGGGAATTTGGCGTCCCAGGCTTCGCGGAAATGAAGCAGGTATCGTGAACTGACAGTCACTGGCGAGAGTCGCTCGACATCTTCAGCCCCCTGCCACGGAAGCAGGTCGGCGGTGCGGTCGACCCCATTGTGACAGAGCCACGACTTCGCCGACGCAATCATGCGACCCGGAACCTGTGTCCCGTGATCGCGTGCGAAGTGACCGACGAGATAGTCTGCATCCGACTTCTGCCATGGCAGCCGAATGGCTCCTGCCGGAAACTCGCCGACCGCAGGCTGATAGTGAAACGACGGCAGCGTGTCGCGGGCCTCGATTTGGCCGGGTGCGACGATCTGCGGAACCGGAAAGGTGTGAATCCGCCGTGGTTGCTCGTCGGTATCGACGTACGCCATCGCAGAATTCGTCGTCCCCAAGTCGAGGCCGACAACAAATCGACTTTGGGTGGGCAGCTCAGTAGTCATTAAACGTGATGGTCCGCGCACGCCGTGGCGTGCGATTCCTCTTTGTTTCACAGTTCCGACATGGCCCAGCCGTCTGTCTGACGACTAGTTCGCGATGCAAAATCGCGATTCAGTAATATACGTCAGAATCGTGCGGCACTTCAAAGGAGGCTGACGGCTGACAGGCTCGAGGGTCGCTCGTCGCCTGTCCGACACAACCAGGCGGCAGACGGTGATGGGCGAGGGACGGACAGAGGGAGGTACACAGTACTGAGTACTCAGTGCGCAGTATCAAATCCGCATGACACAACCTCGCAGTTGAGTGGCACGTCCCTGAGTCCTCGGAGTCCTCGAAGGGCGTGGCCAGGAAAGCGAAGACCACGCCCTTCCCAAAAGCGTCCACAACGCTTCAGGGACGTGCCACACATTGGGCTGTATGACACAACCTCGATTCTTCCTGTAGCCAAGGTCGCCAAGACCTTGGGGGAGTGTCGCTTAGCGTTGTCAGCACATCGACTTCGCCCAATCTCTTGGCGAGATTAGCTACAAAGGAGCGCCCCGGGTGGTGACACAACCTCCGGGTGGTGACACAATCTCTTCAATTATACTGATGAGGAGTGTTCGCAGATTTGCGTTCCGTTGTCAAAGAACTAATGGACTTGGCAACTCGTGACGTGAGGTTTTCGGCGATTGGAGCCAAAGCGGTGTCGAGCCACCGCACTCCAAGGTTCGCTGCTGATCGGCGATCAATTGTGAAAGAACAATCCCGCCTGGCGGGCTTCAAACGCAGGCGATTGTGCGTCGGCCAAGCCTCAATCGATGAGAACTGACTGGCACATTGGTTGTCGCTCTCTTGTGCCATAAACAGGTGACTCGACCAAGCCCCTATTTCACCTATTTTGGGAATTTAGTCCCAGTTTTTTTGCAAAGTTAAGAGAGGCACATTTGAAGTTCACTCCACGGAGGCACTGAGTCACAGAGAGGGAGAGCTCGCCGTCTCGAACATTACGAAATGGCAGAATTTGTCAGTCCATGGCAGTGTTTTGGGGGGG
>CBIHQO010000590.1:0-4784 GCA_966211735.1 uncultured Schlesneria sp. | reverse complement strand
GGCAAACTGCTTTTCGCCGGAAACATGGGGGACGATTTCGACAAGTCTCAGCATGGTTTGAAGTCCGTGCATTGTGAGGTCGTCGAAACGTACATCTATGTGTGCGTTGCAGAGGTCGCCCCAGACTTTTCGTCGTTCAGAAAATCCGTCACCCCTTTCGTTGCGCCTCATAACCTGGACGACTGCAAAGTCGCGTTTGAGTCGAACATCATTGAGAAAGGCAACTGGAAACTGGTTTTCGAGAACAACCGTGAGTGCTACCACTGCGATTGTACTCACCCGGAATTGATGCACTCATTCGTGGACAACCCATCGGTGGGTGGCGCCGGCGGAGATGAAGATCCCGAACTCAAAGAGCACTGGGATCGCTGCGAGGCGGCAGGTCTGCCTAGCCGATTGGTCATGGATGATAAAGGTCGTTTCCGAATGACGCGCATCCCCCTGTTTTCCGGGGCCGTCAGCTACACAATGGATGGCAAGCCTGCGGTCGCTGGCCGGTTGGACACCACCGGAGAAGCCAACATCGGTGCGCTGCTGTATTTCAACTACCCATCAACCTGGAACCACTTTCTGGGCGATCACGCGCTGAGTTTCCGCGTTCTGCCCATTGGCCCGGGCGAGACGATGGTCACTACAAAATGGATCGTCAAGAAGGACGCGCAAGAAGGTGTCGACTACGACATCGATCGCCTGACCAAGGTTTGGCTTGCAACCAATGACCAGGATCGCACTTTGGTTGAAGGGGCACAGGTCGGCGTCAGTTCTCCTGCTTACGAGCCTGGCCCATTGTCGGTGGCCAGCGAAATTGGTGTGTGTCAGTTTGATGATTGGTACTGCAAAACGATGCTTGATCAGCTCAATGACACCATCCCGTTAAGATCTGTCGGCTAAGTGCAACACTGCCGGTGGTGAGAATCTTGAATGATCACCACCGGCATCCGCTTCAGTTCTGCCTTGAGCAATACCTGTTGGCGATGAGCTCCCCGCACCTCGAGTGATTGCTCAATCACTGCCGCGTTCCTTTCTTCTAAACGGCTCTGGAAAACTGGGCCAGAATCCAGTCGCGCAGCCGGCAACAGGCGTCGTCATTGATCCGGTCTTCACGAAATGTCAGATAGTGCTGACTTTCATGGAGAACCACTTCTTCTTCGATCGGACGAATCAGCGTGCCGTTTTCGATCAGGTTTTCGACCAGGTGATTCCAGCCCAGCGCTACACCTTGGTGTGTCAACACCATGCTAATCACCAGGTTGTAGTCATTCGCGTTGAAAACGTGAGGACTGTCGTGGGGGCGCTTCTCGATATCAACATCGTGATAAGCCAGCCAAACTCCCCAGTCGACGTGCTCCGCTACCTGGGATCTGCCATAGGGGCTGAGGTTTAGCAAAACCCCGTCGCGTAATCCTTCCAGGCTGGATAGCTCAGGGTGCTCCGCTTTGTAACGAGGCGTGCACACCGGGTAGATGACGTCATGGAACAACGGATAGCTACGATACCCATCCTGAATCCTGGCCATCTTGGTGATGAAGATGTCTGGAGTTACACCCGGCTCCATCGACAAAAAGTTTTGAGTGGTTACCAGATTGAGGTCGATGTCTGCGTTCTTGGTAAAAAAACCCGGCAGCTTCGCTGCGAGCCAGAGGGCTGAAAACGCGGGAGAACAGCAAAGCGTCAGCGTGCGCTTGCCTGCATTGTTGGTGCGAATGCGCTCCGCCGCTTGGGAAATATTGACGAACGATAGCTGTGCCGCATCAAAAAAGATGGACCCGGCTTCCGTCAACTCGACCGCTCGCCCCACCCTCTTGAAAAGATCCACCCCAAGGTACGCCTCAAGCTCCCGAATCTGACGGCTGATTGCCGCTTGGGTAACGCACAGCGCTTCAGCCGCACGCGTAAAGCTCTGATATTTGGCGGCGGCTACGAATGACTTCACTGCTTTCAGAGACGGCATTTTCAGCAGCGTCATGTCTGGATCGATGTGCTTAACCATAACCTAGAGTATTGAATATCCGGTTTGGGGCCTTTCGGAGGGCCGTTAGGGATGAGATCGGCCGAAGGGTTCCACCTAGAGCCTACGCTGGAGCGTAGCTGAAACAAAGTGTCTAAGACAGGCCCAGCGGCAGTTGTCTTCGCAACTAGCACTGCCGCCGTCGCAAATTGACCTATTTAATTGATTGATAACATCACGTTATTGATTGGCGGGAAGAAATGTTGTTAGACGCTGACCCTATTAGGTAATAACTTGGTTCTCAAGGAACTGCTTAATTCAGCGCCGATAAAACAAAAATAATAAACATCACATAATAAAGAGGATGGTCACAATGACTAATTCCCAATCCGTCTCTCATTTTGACTGCCCCCACAAGCACCGTCTTAACTGATCAAGACACGTACACCTAAATTCTTGATCTTACGTCGTAATTGCAGCAGGAGGGGTTATGAGTCTTGGTGACGAGATACTCTCGGTAAAAAACATTTACAAAGTCTTTGGCACTCAGCCAAAGCTCGCGATGGAGATGCTGGCTCGCGGTGCTGACAAGAATGAAATTTTCAGCAAAACCGGTCAAGTCGTTGGCGTTTTTGATGCCAGTTTCTCCGTAAAACGCGGTGAGATTTTCGTCATCATGGGACTTTCCGGCTCTGGAAAGTCGACGATGGTTCGGCTGTTCAACCGACTGATCGAACCGACCTCGGGCACCATCCATCTCAACGGCCAGGAAATCACCGGTCTGTCAGATGCTGATCTCCTCAGCGTTCGTCGCAAAGACATGAGCATGGTGTTTCAGTCATTCGCCCTGATGCCCCACATGAGTGTGATCGACAACGTCGCTTTCGGCCTGGAAATCTCCGGTGTCGAGGAAATTGAACGGCATAAACGTGCACTCGAGGCACTCAAACAGGTGGGGCTCGATGGCCACGCCTACAGCTATCCGCATCAACTGTCCGGCGGCATGCAGCAGCGGGTAGGTCTGGCCCGAGCGCTGGCCAATGATCCCGCCATTCTGTTGATGGACGAAGCCTTCTCGGCACTCGACCCACTGATTCGCCACGAAATGCAGGGCGAACTGATTCGCCTGCAGGCAGAACAGCATCGCACCATCATCTTCATCTCCCATGACATTGACGAGGCGATTCGCATCGGCCATCGCATTGCGATCATGGAGGGTGGTCAGGTCGTTCAGATCGGTACCCCGCAAGAGCTGCTTTGCAACCCAGCAAACGATTACGTCAGAGCCTTCTTCAAAGGCTTTGATGCCTCGAAGATCCTCAAGGCGGGTGATGTCGCCAAAATTTGCGCAGAGCATCCGTACGCCATGGATCACTCCACTCCCACGCTTCGCGACGATGTACTTCTGCAGGACGTCTTTCACATCGTTGCTGATGCCGTTAATCCAGTTGCCGTGCTCGATCGCCAGGGTGTGTTCAAAGGCACGATCTCCAAGAGCCTACTGCTTCAAACAATGAGCCGACACTAACAGGCTCTATTTGCTGGCTTGCCAGGCTCGGACATTCAGGTGATGACATGAACGAATTCAATTTCCTAGACCCCTTTCAATCTATCAACGTCCCTTTGGGGCAATGGGTAGAAGTTGCCCTGAACTTTCTGGTTCATAATTTCCGCGAGGTTTTCCGATCGATAAGATGGCCAATCGACCAAGTACTTAATGGTATTCAGTTCGGACTATTGGCTATTCCTCCGTCAATATTAATTATTGTTGCAACGCTCTTCGGCTGGCAGATAGGAGGGAAAAAGATAGGCATACTTTGTTTCGTCACCCTCACCCTCTTAGGAGTGATCGGCGTATGGAATGACGCCATGATCACCCTCGCCCTGGTGCTCACTTCATTGTTTTTCTGTGCAGTTATTGGCATTCCGCTGGGCGTCCTGTGTGCCCGAAGTGACCGACTGGAGATGCTTCTTCGCCCGGTACTCGATGCAATGCAAACACTGCCTGCATTTGTTTATCTGGTGCCCGTGGTGATGCTGTTTGGCATCGGTAACGTACCGGGAGTCCTGGTCACGATCATCTTTTCGGTCGCACCACTGGTCAGGCTCACCAATCTGGGCATTCGCCAGGTACCGGAAGACAAGGTTGAAGCTGCACGGGCTTTCGGATGCACCCCACGCCAGATGCTGAGGCGGGTTCAACTTCCCTTGGCTGCACCGACGATCATGGCGGGTCTGAATCAGGCATTGATGTTGTCACTGTCCATGGTGGTGATCGCTTCAATGATATCGGTAGGCGGACTGGGGATGATGGTACTTCGAGGGATTGGCCGCCTCGATATGGGCTTGGCAACCGTCGGTGGATTGGGTCTGGTATTGCTGGCGATTTTCCTCGACCGACTGACCCAGGCAATGGGCGAACGCAGTAACAGGGCAACTAAAGGTGAACACTGGTACCAGACAGGACCGGCGGGCGTCATTTATCGCCTGAAAAGAAAAAACACTGTCATGAAAATAGAAGTCAGTCCTAAAGAAAGCTAACTCCGCTAAGCGGCGCGTCGTGAACCAAAAGAAATGCCAACTTCTTTAATCCAGCCAAGGCAAACGATAATGAACTTCAAAACTTTCGGAATAAAACAGAAATTCATTCACTCTGTGGCGCTTTTAGTACTAGCGGTCTCCCCTGTTTTCGCATCAGCCGCCACGGCGCAGGAGCCCGGAAAAGGTGTATCAATCACTCCGATTTTCCCGTCAATTGCCGAAGAGCGATTTCGCGGGGAGATCGCAATGGCGGGGCTCAAGGAGTTGGGCTACGACGTTCAGACGCCTAAGGAAA
>CBIHQO010000589.1:0-4792 GCA_966211735.1 uncultured Schlesneria sp. | reverse complement strand
GCTCGGACAACCGTTACCGAAATCACGACGATGCGACTGGCAGATCAGTTTCGGCGCGATATCCATGCGGCCGAATCTGTGAAGCGGTCGGAGGCAACTGATGCCGCTCTGCCAACATTGGAACTGAAGAATTCAGGCGATACACCGACGATTTTGTACACCGGCGGTCTCAATAGAATTCAGCGAGATGTGATGCAGGGGCAGAAGTCCGTCGCACACGAAACGTATCGGCTGCCGAGTTGCCGAATCACATTCCCCACGTCGCACACGGAGCTTGAGGTCGAAGATTCGAACCAGCGTACTTCGTTTGTCACGCTGTATCTTGAACGTCCTCACGCGACCGTGACGGTCGCGGAGCAGGCTCGGTCACCGTTCCGGGGCATTGTCATTGACGCGGAACTGGGGCGAGATCAGCGGTTGGCCGCCACCCTGTCGCGGCCACAGCGCGCGGAGGACAAAACCCCATGAAAAACAGTAGTCAAACCCGCTCTCCCCGTTCCCAGCGTCGTGGCTCCGCTTTAGTGTTCGCGATGATTGCGCTGCTGGTGTCGTCCCTGATTGGAGCGGCGTTGCTGCGAGGCTCGTTCTTGTCGATGCAGCAAGTCAAACGAGAACAATTGCACCTGCAAGCCAATTGGCTGGCCGAGTCAGGTTGCCGACGAGCGATCCGTCGACTGCAGGCAGATCCGGCATACACGGGTGAGGCCTGGGTTGTTCCGGCCGAACAATTGAAGTCGCCGTACTCAGCAATGGTGACGATTGCGGTTTCGGAGGAGTCGGGGGAGTCAGACCAAACGATTACCGCCGTGGCCACCTATCCACAGCAAGCCACTACTCAGTTTCGCATCACAAAGCGACTGACGATTCGTCACCAGGCGGATACGAAATGAACATCGCACCAGATTTGTCTTCGCTTACATCTGATCTTGAGGAGTCAAACATGTCTTTCGGCACTACTTTCCATCCGACAGATCGGACAGTTCAGCACAAATCACGTCGTGGGTTCACGCTGATTGAGTTATTGGTCGTCATCGCGATTATTGCCGTGCTCATTGCCCTGCTGCTGCCGGCCGTGCAGCAGGCTCGCGAAGCCGCCAGGCGGACTCAATGCAAAAACAATCTGATGCAAGTCGGCCTGGCACTGCAAAACTACGTGATGGCTCACGATGTCCTGCCGCCGGGGACCCAGAACGCAACGGGGCCGATCCGGAGTGTAGAAGATGTGGATCAGTATCACATGGGGTGGATCGTGCAAGTCCTCCCTTATGTTGATCAGGGAAACGTTTATAACCATGTCGACTTCAAAAACAGCGTGTACGCACCGCAGAATGCCGCAGTACGATCACGACGACTGAACGTCTTGAACTGCCCCTCCGATCCCGGCATGCGCATCGGAGCGACAATCGCCACGACCAACTACAATGGCGTTCACAATGACTATGAAACGGCAATTGACGTGAACCAGAATGGAGTCCTGTTCCTGAACAGTTCCATTCGGTACGACCAAATCACAGACGGAAGCTCGAACACGTTTTTTGTGACTGAAGCACGTTTGGATACGGGCAGCGATTTGGGCTGGATGTCGGGGACGCGTTCGTCTCTGCGGAACGCCGTCGTTTGGTCAAACAAACCCGCTGCCGCTCCGGCGAATCCAGCAGCCACTCCTCCCGACGCGACGGCCGATGGAGCGACCGCTCCCGCGCCGTTCTATGAATCTCACGTGGTCTATGGCGGTGGTGCGGCGGCCATCCAGCAACAGTTGGCCAACATGCAAACCAAAACAGAATATGTTGGCGGAGCGAGTTCCCATCATGTGGGCGGATACCACGTCGTCCTCGGGGACGGCTCTGTTCGATTCGTCAGCGTGAATATAAGCCTGCCGGTTCTGCGAAATCTGGCTAATCGCGCCGATGGCGAAATGCTGGACGACTTCTGAGTCACCCCCCCGGCTTCTTCGCCTGCAGAAATCACGCAACCTATTACTGCATAATTGGTAATGCATTTCTGGCAGTGCCAAAGCGAGGGTAGCGGCTGTTCCATCCGGACTAATTGCGATCTCTTTTTCAGACCTCAGCCAGAATGTGCGAACCTGATTGGAGTGCGCAGTTGGGGCTGACTATGATGGCATGTCTAGCGCGCTCCGACAGGTCACGAATCGGCCGCGCCTTTTCGGACTTGCCGCGACAGCTTCGGGATCACCATGCCTGGGACAGACAACTCGGAACGGATCGCCATCGTCGGCGTCGGCGGTATCTTTCCAGGAGCGCCAGATCTAGACACATTCTGGCATAATATTTCGCTTGGGATCGATGCCGGCCGGCATGTCCCCGACGGCCGCTGGTACTTGTCTCCCGACAAGGCCTATGCCCCGTGGCCACCCCAACCGGACCGAGTTTATTCGACCTGGGGCTGCTTCATCGAAGGATTTCAATTCGATCCCGAAGGCTTGGATCTGGATCGCGACTTGTTATCGCACCTCGATCCGATGTTCCATCTGGGACTGCACGCCGCACGAGCCGCCTATCGCGACGCCGGTCAGCTGGCAGGCATTGAACACTCTCGCGTCGGTGTGATTCTCGGAAACATTGCGTTGCCGACGGAATCGACGTCCGCCATTTGCCGCGACATCCTCGGTCGTACATTTGTCGAAAAGCTGATCGACACGGCAGCCGCGGCCGCTCGACAGAATTCGTCGACACCCTGGGACACCGCGCTCGCTGATCCGGCGAAAGTGGAAGCGTTGAAGTCCAGCCTGAAACGCAGTCACTGGGATCCCCGCAATCGCTTCGCGGCCGGTCTTCCCAGTTCCCTGATCGCTCAAGGCCTCGGATTCGGAGGGATTGCATTCACTCTCGATGCGGCCTGCGCATCCTCGCTGTACTCGCTGAAGTTTGCGGCGGAAGAATTACTCTCTCATCGAGCCGACGCGATGCTCGCCGGAGGGATGTCGCGACCGGACTGCCAGTACACCCAGATGGGATTCTCACAGCTCCAGGCATTGTCTCGAAAAGGCCGCTGTGCACCGCTCAGCTCTGAAGCCGATGGACTGGTCGTCGGCGAAGGGGCCGGGGTCTTCGTCCTGAAACGTCTCAGTGATGCCGTCGCTCAAGGAGATCACATTTATGGAGTGATCGCAGGCATCGGCCTGTCGAACGATCGCGGTGCTAATCTACTCGCCCCACACTCGGAAGGCCAACTCCGCGCGATGCGGTCTGCCTATGAACAGGCAGGATGGAAGCCGAGCGATGTCGATCTCATCGAATGTCACGCCACGGGTACGCCGGTTGGCGACGCCGTCGAAATCTCCAGCCTGCATCAATTGTGGGAAGGTGAGTCGGCACGCCCCAGGCAGTGCGTGATCGGCGGCGTGAAATCCAACATCGGTCACTTGCTGACAGGAGCCGGAGCCGCTGGTCTAATGAAGGTCCTGTATGCCCTCCAGCATCAGACCCTGCCCCCGACAGCGAACTTCGCCCAACCGGCCGAACGCCTTGCCTCCGGTGATAGCCCCTTCCGAGTCCTGAGCCATTCCGAACCCTGGCAACGGCGTTCCCCAGACGCGTCGTCAAATGCAACCGTGATTCCTCGACGAGCGACAATCAACGCCTTCGGCTTCGGCGGGATTAACGCGCACGTGTTGATTGAAGAATGGAACGGCGTTTCTGAATCGCGCCGCTGTTGCGTAGGACGTATTCCCAACCCGACCTAAAATATTTCACTACCCAACGTATTGCAAATCCGACCTACGCAACAGCCAGACGCCAGTGACATCCCCATCGCCATCGTCGGCATGGACATTCACCTCGGCACCTGGGGCAGCAAACAAGTCTTTCAGGAAAACGACTTCCAAGGCAAGCCTTTCGAATTTGTCGATCTGAACTGGTGGGGCGTCGAGCAGTCATCGTGGTTTCAGCGAGAGCAGATTATCGACGATTACCGTCACACCCCTGCGCAGCCCGCTCGACCTGTCGGCAAAGCGATCACGGAAGTCCGCTTGCCGATGAGTCAGTTTCGCATCCCACCACTTGAGCTGCGTGACATGTTGCCTCAACAGCAAGTGATGCTAAAGGTCGTTGCCGGGGCACTTCGCGATGCGGAGTTGCCGCATCTTCAGGGAACAGGGGACTCAAAGCCGGAGCCCATTTCAGACGAGCTGGCCAATCGAACGGGCGTGATCGTTGGCATTGAACTCGATCCGAACACAACCAACTTTCACTTTCGCTGGTCCATCGAACAGGATGCAGAGCATTGGGCCGAATTGCTCGGGCTGGACCTGCCACCGGATGAATTCGCTTTATGGGTGAAGAACCTGAAAGACGCCGCCGGTCCGCCACTGACACCGAATGGGGTCATGGGCAACCTCGGCGGAATTGTCGCCAGTCGACTTGCCCGAGAATTCGACGTCGGTGGCCCCAGCTTCACAGTTTCCTGCGGCGGACTATCTGACGTTGTCGCGAGGGAACTTGGTACTCAAGCTCTGCAACGGCGTGAATTGGACCGCGTCATCGCCGGCGGTGTATTGCTTTCAACAGATCCGAGATGGCACGCATTTTCTAGACAATCCGTCTCGCGGTCGGCAGAGGAGTCCGAGCATCCTCCCCAAAATTTCAAATGCGACTTCCCTGACGTTGCAGAGGCCATTGTTCTCTGCCGGCAGGAAGACGCGAATCAACCCAGCGACCGCAGTTACGCCATAATCAAGAAATCCAACTTCAAGTTCGAACCTCGTGACAACGGCTGGGTTGGCCTCAAAAGGCAGTTTTGTCATGCCGGTGGCACGAACATTACTAGC
>CBIHQO010000588.1:0-4796 GCA_966211735.1 uncultured Schlesneria sp. | reverse complement strand
ATCGTGCAAAAACGCGTTTTGTTGGAAATACGCGACGACTTGATCGAGCAGTATCGACAACTCGCAAACCTGCGTGACACTGTTAATTCGCTCGCTAAAGTTGTAACATGGGAATCACAGTTGGCTCCCGCCATGCTCGAGGGAAACGGAACGGACGAGCTACTGTTAGTTCGCGGCAACTCCAATACCCCGCGAGATCCGGTGCAGCGACGGTTCCTCGAAGCCTTGGGATCTGACAACGTCGACAAAGTCGATGGCGGCAGCGGTCGGCTGGGGTTGGCGCGACAGATGATCCAAAGCCCGCTTGCCGCACGCGTCGCCGTGAATCGCGTCTGGTACCATCTATTCGGTCGAGGGATCGTGCCGTCGGTGGATAACATGGGAGTTCTTGGGCAGGCACCCACTCATCCCGAATTGCTTGATCATCTCGCAACGAAATTCGTCGAAGCCGGTTGGTCGACCAAACGGTTGATCAAGTCGCTGATGCTCAGCCGAACTTATCAGATGGCCAGCCACCCGACCGAACCTGCAGAGACGGCCGATCCCAACAATCTGCTCTGGCATCGGATGCCAATCAAGCGGCTGGAAGGTGAGGTCATTCGCGATTCATTACTGGCTGTTTCGGGACGACTGAACCGCACCGCATTTGGTCCGAGTATCCCGATTCACCTGACCCCATTCATGGAAGGTCGTGGTCGCCCGGGGGTGAGTGGTCCACTCGATGGCAACGGCCGTCGCAGCATTTATATCTCAGTTCGCAGAAACTTCCTGTCTCCGATGATGCTGGCATTTGATACACCCTCGCCATTCTCGACAGTTGGCCGACGGACCTCATCGAATGTCCCCGCTCAGGCCTTGATTCTGATGAATGATCCGCTGGTCATCGAGATGTCCAAACGCTGGGCGACTGAACTACTGGCCAAGGGGGACATGTCGGTCGAGCAAAGAATTGATGCGATGTATTTGCAAGCTGTCGCACGGCCCGCGACTCCATCCGAGAAAGCTCAGGCGACCGAGTTCCTCAACGAACAGGGGGCTCGCCTTGAATTGCCTCAGTCGCAGCGATTCTCGTCACCTCAGGTCTGGGCCGACCTCTGTCACGTCATTTTCAACGTCAAAGAATTTGTGTTCATCGAATGATCGCGGATTACCCGTTCCGCAATGGATAGTGAGAACTTGAGCCATGTTTCCCTGCCAGAGATACCAGACCCCACCTCTGTCTCGCCGCCAGATGCTGACTCAGGCCGCGAATGGCTTTGGCGCCGTGGCCTTGTCGAGCATGCTCACGGATCGAATCGCCGTCGCGAACGATACCCCCTCAGACACGATCACTTCGAAGCCAACGCATTTTCCGGCGAAGGCCAAGCATGTCATCTTCCTGTACATGGACGGGGGCCCATCGCAAGTTGATACCTTCGATCCCAAGCCGATGCTCGACAAGCATCACGGCAAAAGCCCGCAAGAGATCCTCGGCAAGGTCGAGCCCACTCAGTTTGCGAACATTGGCAAGCTGCTGAAATCTCCCTGGGCATTCAAGAATTATGGCGAATGCGGCCTGCCGGTCAGTGATCTGTTCCCGCACGTCGGCGAATGCGCAGACGAACTCGCGGTGGTCCGTTCCGTCGTCTCACCGTTCTCGGAGCACACGTTTGCCAATTACTTCCTGCATTCAGGCAGTGGTCTGCAGGGGCGTCCCAGCCATGGCGCCTGGTTCAGTTACGGCTTGGGAACCGAATGCGACGATCTCCCTGCGTTCGTGATTCTTAACGGCGGCCTGATCCCACCGGGCGGGCTCGATTGTTTCGGCAGCGGCTTTCTGCCCGCAGCTTATCAAGGGTCGGTGTTCACCTCCGGTGAGGCGCCTGTCGCGAATATCCGCCCGACGGAAAAATCCCGCGACCTGCAAGACGCCAAGCTCGCCCTGATGCGACGGCTCGATCAATCGCGGCTGCAGCAGTTGGGCCACGTCGACGCGTTGGAATCAGCGATCGCCAACTATGAACTGGCCGCTCGCATGCAAACGGCCGTGCCGCAGTTGACCGATCTGCGCGACGAGTCGAAAGAGACGCAGGAGATGTACGGCCTGAATGATGACTTCGACAATACGAAGAAATTTGGCCGCATCTGTCTGATCGCACGCCGACTGGTGGAACGCGGCGTCCGCTTCGTTGAACTGACCTGTCCTGGTGGCAACGGCGACCGCTGGGACCAGCATGGCAATCTGGTCGATGGCCACACCAAGAACGCCAAGTCCGTCGACAAGCCGATCGCCGCACTCCTGAAGGATCTGAAGCAGCGAGGCCTGCTGAACGAGACTCTCGTCGTCTGGTGCGGTGAATTCGGTCGCACGCCATTCGCTCAAGGGGGCGATGGTCGCGATCACAACCCTTTCGGGTTCACGATCTGGATGGCGGGCGGCGGAGTCAAAGGGGGCGTCACCTACGGCGCAACCGATGACTTTGGCTACCGTGCGGTCGAGAACAAGGTCGAAATTCACGACCTGCATGCGACGATGCTTCATCTACTTGGAATGGACCACACCAAGCTCACTTATCGCTTCAGCGGGCGCGATATGCGGCTGACCGATGTGCATGGTCACGTCCTGCACGACATCCTGACTTGAGCCGCAACTTCCCTAGACTCAGTCGTTCTCTGGTTCGAGGGCAGACGCAGGCTCTTCAACGATCTCCAGCTTCGGCTCTCCAAGGGTCGAGTCGGGAACCTTGAGTTCAGGCACGCTGCGCGGTTCTTTCAGAGCGTTCAGGCGCTCTCTGGATTCATCATCCAATCGCAATTCATTCAACGCTTCAGCCGATGGCTCGACTTTGGCATGAGGAGCTAACGCTTCAGGAATCGCGATCGTTTCCTTGGGCAATGCGGCCTTGTCTTTAAGCCCCGTTTTCAGCTCGGTCGGTGTCGCGGCGAGCATTGGCTTTAAACCCACCGGGGTCGTGACTGGCAGCACCGGCTTCGCCAGGTTCTTGACCCCTTGCGCAACCTCCGGAAGTCTTGCGGGTGCCGCCGAAGGCAAGTTGCGGATTCGTTCACGATAGATGATCAAGGCATTGAGCGTGTGATAGAGCGGACCGCAATCGATTGGCTTCTGCCGATGCACGATCAGGTCATTGCAAAGGGCGGTGACTGCATTCCGGACCCACTGCTCGTTGAGCCGTTCGTCGGGAAGGCCGATCGACAGGAATTCCATCGTGTGACCGGTGGTGTTGAACCGCTTGTTCAGATCGGTCTCGAACCCGGAAGTCTCATAGAACTTCGCCGAGAACGTGCCGTCGTAGTTCTGCATCGAACGAGCGATTTCGATGTGCTGACGGATCTTATGATCGGCCTGTGCCCAGATTCCGACAAGCTTGCCGCCGGCCTTCAGATGCTTATCTCGTGTCCGTGTCAGTGCGAACAATCGGTGGTTGCCTCCGCATGGGGCACCAACAACCGGCGCGGCCGTTTCGATTTGGACCAGTCGCTCGATGCTCCACGGTTCGTTGTGCTGATTGACCCACTGTGTATCCGGTTTCAGATAGTGCTGTAGTCCCCACAACACCCACGTCACTTCTTCGTGGGTATTCACTTCCTTCATTGTATTGTTGATGATGCCGCCGACAGTGATGCTGTCCGACCCGACCTTGAATGTATGCCCCACTGGCAAGTCAGACTGCGACATCAGTGCCAGAAACTGCGCAGGATGGCCTTCGAAGGCGTAGGGGCGGGTAAACGGATGGAATTTGCCACCGAAGGCCGTTTTCATCAGTAGGGGCTGGTTGTCAAACTTGGGTTCAGCCGTGGAAATCCACTGGATCGCATTGACCTTCTTGTCACCCAGATGCAACTGGAAGTCTTGCTTCAGGGCCAGCAGTCCGTGAAAGATCTGCCAGGGTGAATGCGAATTCGCTGTCAGTGTCCGCCGACTGCTGACCTCAATAGCCAAATCCAACTGAGATCGGAATTGATCCGTTTCAGGCAGTGCCGGAGCCGCAATGGCACTGGCGATCAGTGGAGCAGCGGGGGGAGCAGCCGGACCAGGATTCGGCTGCGGTGCATGTGGCTGCTGCTCAGCGGCGGCGGCATTCGCCTTCCGTGCGGCAATACCTGCCCGAAACGGGCGGGCGGCAGTCTGGATGATCCCGCTAGGACCGACGGCTGTCACCGGTGGGCGTGAGGGGAGGCTGGCCTGCTGCGAGTAGCTTGCAGAAGTCCAACAGGCAGCGAGTACAGCGGCGGTTGATGTGAGATGAGGGCTCAACCGGAGCAGACTTGTGGTACGGCGCACTATTCCTCCACGAAGCGTCTGGGCGCGAACTTCAAGTTGTGAATCATGTGAGCGAGCGCGGTCTCGGCCAGGTGAACGAGGGCTGCCAATCCTTCATTCGGCGTTTCGCGACTCGCAACTTCCGTTATGGAAGTCCGTTCGTTGCGATCGGCACGCGTGAAAGGGTCAGCACAGAGAATGGGATACTGGCGATCTCGCACCGGCATATTTGGCCGCTCCGGTGTCGAGATTTCTGGCCCGCCTGAACTGAAACGATTCCGTCCCACCGGTGGAGTTTTTCCCTGTTTCAGTTCCGTTCGGGAAAGAAGCAACATCACATCCGACAGACACAATTGTCGGAAAGCTGAGAGTCGCGCCAACAGTCGAAGCCGACATAAGCTGATGAATCGACTCGATCCGAAAACTCTCACATTCGCGACGGGCGACACAGGCAAAAAATTGCACTTCTGCGGCGGATCAGCGATCATTCCGCGGTCGCGGAATACAGTTTCACAGAAATCAGTTGAAGCACCCC
>CBIHQO010000587.1:0-4811 GCA_966211735.1 uncultured Schlesneria sp. | reverse complement strand
CGGTCATTATACAACACGTCTCATGGTTGATCCCCGCGGTCGCATTTGCATCGGTAATTCGCTTCTTCTCGATCTACCTGCATCTCAGCCACCGCACTGGAGTGCTTTGCGCGGCAAACCTGTCGTTGGCCGCCATCACTGTGCCGTTGAATTTGCTGCTGATTCCGGCCGTCGGACCAGTCGGAGCATCGCAAGCGTCGTTCTGCACTCAGGCGATCGGTGCCCTCTGCATGATTCAGCTTGCTCGTATCCTGGCGAAGGCACCAACGCTCCAACACTACGAAGCCGCGCCAAACCAAATTCTAATCGGCGACGACGATGTCCATTGCGATCGCGTGTACCGAGAATTACCCGGCACCTGCTTTCAAATGCCTCTGCACGCCTTCGTCTGCACCGCACTGGCTCGTCAGAAGATACGAGGGCGCCTACTTCAACGTGTCTACATCAATTCGCTATTCCAGTTTTCGCTGACGGCGAAAAACATCACTGCCCTCATTGTGCTCATTGATTTGCAGAAAGTTCAACTTGCTGATATCCCCTCAGTAGGATTTCGAACGGTTGTGGAAGCGATCCGACATGCGTGGCATCAGGGCACCGAAGTTCCAAGTTCGACCTCGCTCTCGCAATGCCTGCCATCTCGCTTGCTTGACACTGTCACTGTCAGGCATCTGCTCACTAAAACTCTGATCCATCTGGCTTTCAGGGCTCGACGCAGGGTAATTGGCCAAAGCTGGCCGAAATCGATCGTACGCGCCTGGGTCGAAATCTCTGAAGACATCCATCGAGCGCAATTCAAATCATCGACGATCCTGATTTTCCCGTCAGCGGCTTGGCGCCGGCAACTGCGGTTCATTCGCAGCTGCTACGCCCGCTTCGAGCATGTGAGTGTCTGGGGGGTGCCTTATTCGATTCGAAACATTGCCAGGGTTTTCCTGTCGGGGCGACGACGGGACCGCGCACTCCTGCTTCTCGAAATCCAAGCGCACAGAAAGCTGGCGGCCGAGCTATTGGCCATGCAGCCCGTGAGTATCCGAACCAGCGACGAGTTTATTCCGGGCGCTCTCGTCCTTTTTCGATGCCTCTCCCAGCGGGGGATAGCTGGTATCAATGCCGCGCATGGAGTCGGAATCTACGGCCCGTACGTAAATCATACGGATTTCGAGTGCTTCACGCAGCAACAACGCAACTTCTACGGTCAGTTCAATGCCTCGACTTCGATGACTCTGTCGCCGACAGCGCCCATCGGTATTGAACAATCTCTTCGCACGACTCCATTGATGCTCGCGGTGGTATACATTCACCAATTTGCTCCTGTCAGCGACTGCCCCTACGAAACAAATCTTCAAAATCGCATTCTCGATCAACTCACCTTGTTATCCGCGTCCGAAGGCTCGGCTGTCTTCATAAAACCCCATCCCTCTACGACTCGCTCCGAACACAATCGACTGAAACGCACATATCAACTTCCATTTGTTCACGATCTCAAGTCGCTGGAAGATCGCCAGATTCTATTTATTAACATGTGCTCAACAGCATATTATACGTTCGCCCGCTTTGGCAAAACTCTCTTCGTCCACGATGACCTTCACGACCCGCGGGTTCTCTTCGGAGGCGAAATCGATCTGGTTCATGTGGACTCCCTCGCCGAGCAACTTAGGAAGTATGCCACCCAGTCGACGATCCACTCTTTGCCAACTAGGGTCGTCGCATGAGCACTCATCGTATCATTGCTCTCGAACCGGGCCTAAACATCCCTGTTGCCGTCAGCCGTCCACTGCTCTCCGACAGCATGGCCGGATTTCTGTGTGGCATGCCAATTTGCTGGCCTAATCCCCCTTGGCACTGGGGAGCGATTGGCGCCGCTTGCATCTTGCTGCCCGGTGCGCTCGCGCGATCCCGTCGCGAGGATCAATCCTACGTCTGTGCGATAATTGCCTTTATTTTCATGGCAATATTGTCCTGTGCGCTAAGTCCGGCACTTGATGAGATTCGACCTGCAGGGCTAGTCAATTCTGTCGCTTCAGCAGCAATACTCATCCTGGGATTTGGTGTTCGCGATCTCGATACCTTCCTTTCCGGGTTCCGTAAAGCGGTGCTGTGTTTGGCTGTGGTTGTTCTGGCGTACTTCTTCTACAGTGGCACCTACCGAGATGGCTTGAACGCCTTTATCTTTGCCGAAGGACGAATGTGGGGAGCAGCAGTTCTTCCCGCCTGGCCCAACTTCCTCTGCATCGAACTCGCGCTGGGCTTTCTGGCATTTTCGTTCGTTCCAAGGCGAAAGTACGCCATGGGCCTGTGTCTGATAGCGGCCATCTTAACGACATCGCGAATGGCGTGGCTGGCAATCGCGATTTGTGCACTTCACAAAGCTTCTTTCAAATCGGCAGCTTCAATCTTGGGCGTCGTTTTCATGATCGCATGTGGCTCAACCGCAGTTGCGATTGTCTTAAGCCTCTCCGGTGTTCTTTCGGATTCAGAACTCTTGGAGCTTCTTCTGTTTCGCTCGGGGCGCGTTTCCGATCGTCAGATCCTCTTTCAGCATCTCATCGATCTCTGGCTCGAGCGTCCTGTATTCGGATGGGGTGCAATTGACGGACACTTCCATGCTGATGACGAATTGTTCGCGGCTCAAGACTTCATGTCCTTTCACAATTCCTTCCTGGACGTTCTAGTACGGGGTGGCATTCTTGGTTTTGTCATGTTCGCATATTTGCTGATGCCATGGCGGCGCGTCGACCCAGGGGGTTCTTCTAACAAAGCGCGCAAAACATTGATGTTGTATATAGTAATGGCAGCATTGTTCCAAAATGTATTTAAGCATCCGGGATTATCGATCACCTATTCAGTGTTGCTTCACAGTACGATTAGTGCATCCGGGGGGGTATTGCGGCGATCTTCTCCACGGAGAAATGTTGGTCGCAAAATTGCATCCCCACTGGGAGTGGGACGACTACATGTGTGAGATCGTCAAAACATTATATAGCGGATATAGAGAATGAAACTAGGTGCCAGAATCATCAAGGCGCTCATTGGTGGCGCTGCGAGAGTGCTGTATTATGGGGTTACAAGCCGCATCAGGACAAGAGACAGAAAAACAAGCATCGGTGCTTCTTTGAATCGTCTACTGATACCGTTCATTTTTAAGAAGTGCGGCAACAAGGTTAATATTCGGCCCAATGTCTATTTTGGCAACGGTAGCCAAATCGAAATCGGCGATCGGTCGATGATTGGTGCCGACTCGTTGATCGGGTCATGCGCACGTGTTGTCATCGGCGAGGATGTATTGATGGGTCCTCAGGTGATGATCTACACTTCAAATCATGGGATTGACCAGGATGCCAGAATTGCTGATCAACCGATGCAGTGCGCGTCGGTGGAGATTGGTAATGATGTCTGGATTGGTGCCCGAGTCGTCATTCTTTCGGGCGTGAAAATTCATGACGGGGCTGTGATCGGTGCGGGTGCCGTTGTCACGAAGGATGTTCCGCCTTACGCGGTTGTAGGTGGAGTACCGGCGCGAGTCATCAAGTATCGAACTTCTGTGAAGAGAGCAGCGTAGGACGTTGATCCTGGCGAATTGGGTGTTAGCGCAGGTCGAAGCCGCGTTGATGCATCAGGTGGTCAACTCAGTAGTGGCGTCTTGAATCAGTAATACAAGAATGTTGAGGGCATTATGGACATTTTGCACGTCGTTGGAGCTCGGCCAAATTTCATGAAGGTGGCACCGGTTCATGCCGCTTTTCGCGAGCACCACATCATACGACAGACTCTCGTCCACACCGGACAGCATTACGATGCGAACCTGTCTGATATTTTTTTCGAGCAACTGCAGATTCCTCGCCCTGATGTATGCCTTGATGTTGGGTCGGGCTCCCATGCAGCGCAGACTGCGGAGGTGATGATCCGCTTTGAGAAGACGATCCTCGAAATGCAGCCAGATCTGGTCCTTGTCTATGGCGATATTAATTCAACAGTCGCAGCGACACTGGTTTGTGCAAAACTCGGGACGCGAGTCGCACATGTTGAAGCAGGCCTGCGGTCGTTCGATCGTTCCATGCCCGAAGAAATCAATCGGCTGGTGACCGATCAGCTTGCTGACCTGCTGCTTATTCCGTCCGAGGAGGCCACAGCCAATCTATTGCGGGAGGGAATCGCTCCGGAAAAAATTCACTTCGTTGGTAATGTGATGATCGATACGTTGCACATGCTTCTACCGCAGGCACGTATGCCGAATATCCCGGGACTTGGGGACCAGTTTGCGATGGTGACTCTGCACCGTCCGTCGAATGTCGACGAACCTGCCATGCTCGGCCGCATCATGGAAACTCTTATCGAACTCAGTCAGAAGCTACAAATTGTGTTCCCGGTTCATCCTCGCACTAAGTCACGGATTGCCAATCTCGGATATCAATTTGATGAGTCAGATCGCATTTTCGCGGTTCCACCAATTGGCTACCTGGAGTGCTTAGCACTGCAGCAGCGCGCCACGGTCGTCGTCACCGATTCCGGGGGGTTGCAGGAAGAAACGACTGCACTTGGCATCCCTTGCCTGACGGTGCGAGAGAATACAGAACGTCCGGTCACCGTGAGTCACGGAACGAATACTCTTGTGGGGACAGATATGATTCTCCTGAAGTCGGAAGTTGACCGGATTCTGGTTGGAAAAGGAAAAGTCGGCGGAATTCCGCCACTGTGGGATGGACGCGCGTCACAAAGAATTGCAGACGTCGTGCTGAATGAATTTGCTGTACGCTCGCAGAGGGCTGCATAATCTAGAGTGCTTCATCCTCTGGTAGAAGAAGCTCGTGAAC